>NZ_WLUG01000034.1:0-8922 GCF_009706505.1 Providencia sp. wls1922
ACCTAAGCTGTCAGGCTGCATTTTTTTGATTAAAACCGTATACTCCTACTGTATGCCACCCAGTAGGAGCTTGCCTTGTTATTACCTGAATTGCACTATCGCCAATATTCTCAAGAGGTTATTTCTCATCAACATGATGGGCAATGGCAGGTGGTATTTGCGTTATCAGGGGCGATGGAAATCAATATGCATCGTCAACACTGGCTGCTAAATGCAGGTCAGGGTGTCGTGATCCCGCCGAGTGTTAGCCATGCTTTTAGTGGACAAGATGGGAATCAAAATTATGTATTGGAAATGCCTGCAACGGCGCAATGGTCATTAAATGAAAAAATGACGCATTTTACGCTGACGCCAGCGGCGGCGGGGTTATTAAATTGGTTGCAACGCTTTCCGCAAGCACCGGAACAAAACTTTGCCGTTGCTCGCCTGTTATTAGCCCAGTTAAAACCAGAAAACCGTTGGGTTGATGAGCTAGTTCATTGGGTGGAGTTACGTCTGCATTTACCTATAAGCTGCGAAGACATTGCCTGCGCGTTTTATATGTCAGTCAGTACCTTACAACGTAAGGTGAAAGCTGAAATGGGGATCACCGTCATGCAATTTTTATTGCAAAAACGGATGGAAGCCGCGGGAAGTCTATTATTAACTCACCAAACCATTGAACATATTGCTACCTTGGTGGGGTATGATTCTCACTCTGCTTTTAGCCAAGCATTTCGTAAGTTTTACGGTAAAACTCCTCAGGAATATCGCCTACAATCCCTACCCAAACGTTAATTCTTCGCTATTTAGACTCTAAGTGTTCTGAAATTGTCACTGCGTATTCGCCATATAAAAAGTCGGTATTGATATTTGCTTGCTTGAGTTTTAGTTCGAGTAATGCCAATTGCTTGCTGATGGCAACATAATTGGGGTCATCAGCAGAGAGTTGCTGCAGCATATGGCATAAATTCAACGCTTCTTTTTTCTGTTGCAGTTCAGGCGGCAGATACCCAGAATTTTTAAGAATACGATAACTCGCCCTTAATTCTTCAGGAACTTGGCTGTCATCATCAAGCTGTAAAGGTTTCCCTTCACCATTGAGATTGGATAACTCCCCTTTATTTAAAGCGTCTTGAATATGACGCTCTGCCCAAAGATCAATGACAGACATTATGGCTCGCCCTGTAGTGAATAGGCTTCGATTATAGCGCTGATTAATCTAGATTAAAAACGTACATTAATCAGGCTAATTGGTATTTTACTTTGTTTTATCTAACTCAAATTTATTGTAACTGTAAAAATAGGTATTAATCGAATTAAATGGAATAAAATCGACGAAATTTGATATCTATTTGGTTAAAAATAATAAGAAATGGTTGGTTAATATTATTAAAATGTTAGCTTGACCACATTTTTGTATTTTTATGATATTTAATTTTTATGGCTTTAATTTTTAACATAAATAAAATTTAACAAAGTAAATATTCTATTTTTACTATCAGTACGTTTATTATTGGTTAATGTATTCGATTTGTATCAAATTTGTTGGTTTGAATTTATATGCTTGTAATTAGGTGAAGAGAAAAACATTGTGTAATGTTCATTTCTCTTGTTTATAAGGAGAATTCATGGAACAAAAAAGGCAAGAGGGTAGCCGTTTTTTACGAACGGTTGAGTGGTTGGGAAATGCTCTGCCACATCCTGTTATTCTATTCATTATCTTAATTGGGATTTTATTAGTCTCTTCCGCTGTTGGTCAGTATTTTGGTATTAGTGTGCCGGATCCTCGCCCTGAAGGTGCGAAAGGTCGGGCTGAAGACGGGATCATTCATATTGTTAGCCTATTAGATGCGGAAGGCATCCGTAAAATTCTGTCTAATGTGGTCACCAATTTTACCGGGTTCGCGCCTCTTGGCACGGTATTAGTTGCTCTTTTAGGGGTTGGGATCGCGGAACGTGCCGGTTTATTATCTGCGGCAATGCGTCTGATTGTTATCAAAGCACCTCGTAAATTAACCACCGTTGCGATTGTTTTTGCTGGGATTATGTCTAATACCGCGGCAGAACTCGGGTATGTGGTACTGATTCCACTGGCTGCGATTATTTTCCATTCATTAGGTCGCCATCCATTAGCTGGGCTTGCTGCTGCATTTGCAGGGGTATCCGGTGGATATTCAGCGAACTTACTATTAGGTACAGTGGATCCGTTATTGTCAGGGATCACTCAGCAAGCAGCTCGAATTATTGACCCCACCTATATCGTCGGGGCAGAAGCAAACTGGTACTTTATGTTTGCCAGTACTTTCTTGATCACTATCTTGGGTTATTTCATCACAGAGAAAATCGTGGAGCCGCAGTTAGGCCCTTATCAGGGCGGTGGTGTCGATGAAGATGAAGATAAACTCCGTGCCTCAGCTGAAGTGACACCGCTTGAGAAAAAAGCGTTGTTCTGGGCATCGGTGACTTTCTGGGGATTAGCGGCAGTATTAGCCTTAATGGTGGTGCCTGAAAGTGGGATTTTACGTAACCAAGAAACTGGGTTAGTGAGTAATTCACCTTTCTTAAAAGCAATCGTGGTGTTTATCTTTATTTTCTTTGCGATTCCGGGAATTGTTTACGGCTATATTGCAAAGACCATGCGTAGCGACAAAGATGTGGTTGATGCGATGGCAAGCGCAATGAGCACTTTGGGTCTCTATTTAGTCATCATTTTTTTTGCGGCGCAGTTCGTTGCATTTTTTGGCTGGACCAACATCGGGCAAGTGATTGCGGTCAAAGGCGCTAATTTCTTAAATAGTATTGATTTACATGGTGGAATACTATTTGTTGGCTTTATTCTGATTTGTGCCTTTATTAACTTAATGATTGGCTCCGCGTCCGCACAATGGGCTGTGACAGCACCGATATTTGTACCAATGTTAATGTTGGCAGGCTATTCCCCTGAAACTATCCAAGCGGCTTATCGTATTGGTGATTCAGTGACCAATATTATTACGCCAATGATGAGCTATTTTGGCTTAATCATGGCCATTGTCGTCAAGTATAAGAAAGATGCAGGGATTGGTACTCTGGTTTCAATGATGCTGCCATACTCGATTATTTTCTTTATTGGTTGGTCTCTGTTCTTTATTATCTGGGTATTTATTTTGGGATTACCGGTAGGACCTGGATCACCAATTTATTTTACTCCTGGAAGTTAATCTAATAATTAATTTATAAGGGCAAATAGATTTTTATTTGCTCTTTATTGTTTTCGAATGTGAATCTTAAATTGGCTATAAAGTGATAATCATAAGATAGCTTATTTTATGGGCTATTATTAGTTTTTTGGATTTATGGTATTAAATATTTGTTGTTCTATTAATATTATCCTAAAGTTAATTTAGAAGGTCAGTTTACTTTTATGGCTATGTCAATAATAGACTTATTCTCAATTTTCTTTTTATTTGTTATTTTAAATGAATGTAAGGTGAATAATATGTATAGAATGACAATTTCTGCAAAATTATTTCTGGCATCTTTTTTTACTTTTTTATTTGTTTTTCCTATTTTTTGTTATTTAATCATTATTCAATAATCAGAAATTCATTATTCACATTAAATTGAGTGTTTATTTTCGATATACCGGGAAAATAAAACACGTCGATTGCCATGTAAGCGTCATTTGCTAGAGATATGGCAGTCATTAATCTGTCATGTGTTGGCGATATTTCTGTCATTTCTCGGTGATAAATTCTCTCTCGAACATAAACTGCGTGAATTCGCACATTTTAGTGTAAATCTCTGCGGATAAACTTCAGTCATAATAAAAGAGAGAATTGGCATGGCATCGATCAAACAGTCCGCTTTAGCAATGATGTTAGGCTTGGCTTTTAGCAGTCAAGGAGTGGCAGTCACCACAATCCCATTCTGGCATTCAATGGAAGGTCAGCTTGGTGAAGAAGTGAATGACCTTGTCACTCGCTTTAATGAAACGCACCCAGATTACAACGTGATTCCCACTTATAAAGGGAACTACGAGCAAAGCCTCGCTGCGGGGATTGCGGCATTTCGTTCTGGCAATGCACCTGCGATACTGCAGGTTTATGAAGTTGGTACTGCGACGATGATGTCATCCAAAGCCATCAAACCTGTCTACGAAGTTTTCCAAGAAGCTGGAATTGATTTTGATGAATCTCAGTTTGTGCCTACCGTTTCGGGTTATTACAGCGATGCGAAAACGGGGCATCTGCTATCCCAGCCTTTCAATAGCTCCACTCCGGTGCTTTATTACAATAAAGAAGCCTTCAAAAAAGCCGGTTTAAACCCAGATACCCCACCAAAAACATGGCAAGATCTTGCCCAATATACTGAAAAGCTACGTGAATCAGGAATGAAGTGCGGCTACGCCAGTGGTTGGCAGGGCTGGATACAAATTGAAAACTTCAGTGCATGGAACGGGTTGCCTGTCGCATCGAAGAATAATGGCTTTGACGGCACTGATGCAGTACTGGAGTTTAACACCCCAGATCACGTTAGGCATATCGAGCAGCTGCAAGATATGAATAAAAAAGGCACCTTCAGCTATTTAGGGCGTAAAGACGAGCCAACTGAGAAATTCTATAACGGGGATTGTGCCATTATTACTGGTTCCTCCGGTTCTCTGGCGAATATTCGCAAGCATGCTAAGTTTGATTTTGGTGTTGGCATGATGCCTTACGATGCACAAATTCCAACGGCACCACAAAATGCCATCATTGGTGGTGCAAGCTTGTGGGTGATGGGCGGTAAAGATCCTGAAACCTATAAAGGTGTTGCGGAATTTATGAAATTCTTAGCTGAACCTGAAAATGCCGCAAAATGGCATCAAAATACAGGATATTTACCGATTACAACGGCAGCGTATGAGTTGACCCAAAAATCCGGCTTTTATGACAAAAATCCGGGGGCGGATATTGCGACTCGCCAAATGTTAAACAAAGCGCCGTTACCTTATACCAAAGGATTACGCTTAGGTAATATGCCACAAATTCGTACCATCGTGGACGAAGAGCTGGAATCCGTGTGGTCAGGTAAAAAGACACCGCAACAAGCCCTCGATGCCTCTGTTGAGCGTGGTAACCAATTACTGCGCCGTTTCGAAAAATCCACTCAGTAATGAGTTCTTTTGCCCCTCTTGATGGAATTAAGAGGGGCGCTGCATCACATCTGATTTATTGGGTTGCTTATGTCATCATCTCGTCCCGTATTTCGCTCCCGCTGGTTACCTTATGCGCTAGTATTACCACAGCTCATCATTACGGTGATTTTCTTTATTTTGCCAGCCGGACAAGCGCTTTGGTATTCATTACAAAGTATTGATCCTTTTGGATTATCCAGTGAGTTTGTGGGGGTAGAAAACTTCACTCAACTCTTTAGCGATAGCTACTATGTAGACTCTTTCTATACCACGATGATTTTTAGTGGCTGGGTAGCAGGAAGTGGGCTTGTCGTCTCGCTGTTTTTCGCGGCTTTGGTTGATTATGTGGTAAGAGGAAGCCGTTTTTACCAAACATTGATGCTACTACCCTACGCCGTTGCACCTGCTGTTGCGGCGGTTTTATGGATGTTTTTGTTTAGTCCCGGCAGAGGATTGATAACCTATGGTTTGGAATCCATTGGCTATGACTGGAACCATGCACAAAATAGCGGTCAGGCGATGTTTTTAGTCGTTTTAGCCTCAGTTTGGAAGCAAATCAGTTATAACTTTTTGTTTTTCTTCGCTGCCTTGCAATCTATTCCACGCTCTTTGATGGAAGCGGCTGCTATCGATGGAGCAGGACCTATCCGCCGTTTCTTTAAAATATCCTTACCATTAATCACCCCTGTGAGTTTCTTTTTATTAGTGGTGAATTTGGTGTATGCCTTCTTTGATACTTTCCCTGTGATTGACGCGGCAACGGGCGGGGGGCCTGTACAAGCGACGACGACACTAATTTATAAGATTTACCGTGAAGGTTTTTCAGGGCTCGACCTCTCTTCATCCGCAGCTCAATCTGTGATTTTGATGGGCTTGGTGATCGTCCTAACGGTGATTCAATTCCGTTTTATCGAGCGTAAGGTACGTTACCAATGATAGAGAAAAATCGTGGACTGAGCGTATTCAGTCATTCCATGTTGGTAATTGGGATTTTAGTGATTTTATTCCCGCTGTATGTGGCCTTTGTTGCCGCGACACTCGATGATAAAGCGGTCTTCGATACCCCCATTACCCTAATACCTGGCTCTCATTTATGGGAGAACATTCTACATATTTGGAATAACGGTGTGGCAGCGAACAGCGCCCCATTTTGGTTGATGCTGGTAAATAGCACCGTTATGGCGCTGGTGATAGCGATTGGAAAAATTACGATTTCGATATTATCGGCATTTGCCATCGTTTGGTTCCGTTTTCCGTGCCGTAGCCTATTTTTTTGGATGATTTTCATCACATTAATGTTGCCTGTCGAAGTGCGAATTTTCCCCACAGTAGAGGTGATTTCTAACTTAAACATGGTGGATAGTTACGCCGGGCTAACTTTGCCGTTGATGGCTTCCGCGACGGCGACTTTTTTATTTCGCCAATTTTTTATGACGTTGCCGGATGAACTGATAGAGGCAGCGCGTATTGATGGTGCTTCACCAATGCGGTTTTTCATCGACATTGTGTTGCCGTTGTCCAAAACAAACTTAGCCGCGTTGTTTGTGATCACGTTTATTTATGGTTGGAACCAATATTTGTGGCCAATCTTGATCGTTGCAGATCCCAGCTTAGGAACAGCAGTTGCGGGGATCAAAGGCATGATCGCATCGGGTGAAGGTACGACTCAATGGAATCAAGTGATGGCGGCAATGTTGCTCACGCTGATTCCACCCGTTCTTGTGGTATTAGCTATGCAGAGGGCGTTTGTGCGTGGCTTGGTCGATAGTGAGAAATAAGCATGGCAGAATTAAAACTTCAAGCCGTCACTAAAAGTTGGGACGGAAAAAATCAAGTGATCAAGCCGCTGACAGTGGATGTGGCAGATGGCGAATTTATCGTGATGGTAGGGCCTTCTGGGTGTGGTAAATCCACGCTATTACGTATGGTGGCAGGGTTAGAGCAAGTGACGAGCGGGGATATTTGGATTGACCGAAAGCGAGTCACGCATCTAGAACCCAAAGAGCGTGGCATTGCGATGGTATTCCAAAATTACGCGCTTTATCCTCATATGAGCGTTGAAGAGAATATGGCATGGGGGCTAAAAATTCGTGGGCTAGGAAAAGAGATCATTCGCCAAAAAGTAGCGGATGCCGCACGGATTTTAGAGCTTGATGGATTATTAAAGCGTCAACCGAGAGAGCTTTCCGGTGGTCAACGTCAGCGCGTGGCAATGGGGCGTGCCATTGTGCGTGACCCCGCCGTATTCTTATTTGATGAACCGCTTTCTAACCTCGATGCAAAGTTGCGGGTACAGATGCGCCTTGAACTGCAACAGCTGCATCGTCGTTTAAAAACCACCAGCTTGTATGTGACACACGATCAGGTGGAAGCGATGACCTTGGCGCAGCGAGTGATGGTGATGAATAAAGGCGTTGCGGAACAGATTGGCTCCCCAGTTGAAGTGTACGAGCGTCCTGCCAGCCGTTTTGTGGCGAGTTTTATTGGCTCTCCTGCCATGAATTTGCTGGAAGGAAAACTGAGTGCGGATGGTTCTCGCTTTGAGCTCGACGGCGGAATGCAATTACCGTTGGGTAGAACGTATTTACAGTGGGTAGGGCATGCGCTAACGTTAGGTACCCGACCGGAACATTTACAGTTAGGCTCTGAATCGTCAGGGGGGATCCCGCTGGTCGTCGAGACCCTCGAAATGTTAGGCGCTGATAATTTAGTGCATGGTCAGTGGGCAGGGCAAAAAGTGATTGTGCGCCTTGGGCACGAGCATCGCCCTCAGATTGGCTCCACGTTATGGCTTCATCTTCCTGAAGCCCATCAGCATTTTTTTGATACTCAATATGGACACCGTTTATGAATCTTTGGCCTTATCCTAAAATTGTCGCCCATCGCGGTGGTGGTAAATTAGCCCCTGAAAATACGCTCGCAGCTATCGATGTTGGGGCGAAATATGGTCATACCATGATTGAGTTTGATGCCAAGTTATCCCGTGATGGTCACATATTCCTTCTGCATGATGATACCCTTGAGCGCACGAGTAACGGGCATGGGGTTGCAGGGAATTTTGACTGGAGCCAGTTAGTCAATATTGATGCTGGAAGCTGGTATAGCCAAGAATTTGCTAACGAACATTTGCCGCTATTATCGCAAGTGGCTGAGCGTTGCCAACAACATCGCATGATGGCGAATATTGAAATTAAGCCAACCACCGGCTTGGAGAGAGAAACAGGAACCGTGGTGGCATTAGCGGCTCGACAATTATGGGAAGGACAAACTGCACCGTTACTCTCTTCATTTTCCATTGAGTCCCTTGAAGCTGCTCAAGCCGCAGCACCTGAATTGCCACGCGGTTTATTGCTGGAGGAGTGGCGAGAGGATTGGCGTGAACTGACAACTCGCTTAGGCTGTGTCTCTATCCATTTAGATCATCTCTTATTGGATAAAGCTCGGGTCGAGCTATTGAAGCAAGCGGGCTTATATATTCTGGTGTATACGGTGAATGACCCTGAACGCGCCAAATTATTATTAGCGTGGGGCGTTGATGCCATTTGTACTGATCGTATTGATTTAATCGGTCCAAATTTCCCCGCTGAATAAATTAAAAAATTCGTTTATTTTTAATGACACCTCAATAAGCAATACGCTGATTGAGGTGTTTTTTTATGGCTAAAACAAGTAAATAATTCGATTAAAAGCAAAGAGTTAGTATGTCAAGTGATTCTCATTAATTAGGAATAACTTTTTCTCACTCTCCCGAAAATATTGGTTAGTATCTCGTCATCTTATGA
>NZ_WLUG01000035.1:0-18466 GCF_009706505.1 Providencia sp. wls1922
CTAGGGATTAGCTCATTTGCCGCCTTGCTACAGCACAAATGATTTAGAAGGAAGTTTCTGGGGTATAATTCGTGTGATAACTGCGTTGGCGTCACTTGGCTACTCGGGTCACATACTTGTGTATGCTCCCCCGAGATATCCGCGTTAGCCGCCTTGTTCTAACGCGAATTATTTAGAAGAAACAGCGATGCTATCGGTCATAAAAAGACTCAAACAGAAAAAGCCTCTTACACAAGAGGCTTTTCAACGTTATCTTACCGATTTAACCAATCACCAAATCTTAATTCGTTTCTCCGGTGCGAGGTACAGGGCGTTATCCTTATCGACGCCGAAGGTGGTGTACCAATCATCAATATTACGGACAACACCATTGGCGCGGAACTGATTTGGGCTGTGTGGATCAGTGAGGATTTTATTGCGCTCGGATTCCTTATTTGACAACTCTTGCCAGGTTCTGGCCCATGAAATAAAGAAACGCTGCAAGCCAGTCATACCATCAATAATAGGTGGCTCGCCATTTGGGTAGTTCTCTTTAGCAAATTGCTTATAAGCGCTTAGCGCGATATTTAAACCGCCTAAATCACCAATATTCTCACCGAGAGTTAATTCACCATTCACTTTTTGACCATCGACAGCAAAGCCATTATATTGATCCACCAACTTGGCAGTTTTCTCTTTAAAATGCGCTTTGGCACTATCGCTCCACCAATTGCGTAGCTGACCTGTACCATCATATAAGCTGCCTTGATCATCAAAACCGTGACCCATTTCATGACCAATTACTGCACCAATCGCACCGTAGTTATAAGCAGGATCCACATTTGGGTCGAAGAATGGAGCTTGCAAAATAGCGGCAGGGAACACAATTTCATTTTGTACTGGATTGAAATATGCATTGATGGTTTGTGGTGTCATGCCCCATTCCCATTTGCGAACAGGCTGACCAATTTTGCTCATGGCATCGTTATATGACCATGCTTCCACTTGCTTAAAGTTATCCATCAATGTGTTCGGTTTCAAATTAATGGTACTAAAATCATTCCATTTATCAGGGTAGCCGACTTTTACCGTAAACTGCTCTAGCTTTTTCAGTGCTTCTTGGCGAGTTTGCTCATCCATCCAATCATTATCTTTCAGACGTGCATTAAAGGTACCGCGCACATAACTGACCAAATCTTGAATTTTCTCTTTAGATTGTGGATTGAAATATTTCTCTACATAAATCTGTCCGAGAGGCTCACCTTGCAGTGAATTGACTGTTTGAAGAGCGCGTTCTTGACGAGTCCGCTGTTTTTCAACGCCATTGAGTTTTTTCGAGTAAAAATCAAAGCGTGCGTCAGATAAGGTTTTGTTTAAATAACTTGCATGATCGTTCACGTACTGGAACGTTAGGTAATCTTTCAGGACTGAAACCGGGGTCTTGGCAAAAATCTGTGCCGTTTTTTCTACCGCCGTATCGTTCTCAACCACCACTTTCGCCAGTTGCTGATCCGTTAATTTCCAGTGCTGAATAAAGCTATCCCATGCAAAGCCATCGGTAAATTTCTTCATTTCAGCGAGGGTCATAGGGTGATAATTTTTGATGGTGTCACGGCGAGCTTCTGGGCTCCAATGCACTTCAGCAATGGATTTTTCAAGGTCGAAGATCTGTTGCGCTTTTTTCTTAACGTCTTTTTCGCCAGCTAATTTCAAGATTGTCGCAATATACGCAATGTAGTTTTTGCGGATCTCTTTCATTTGCGGGGTATCGTCAAGGTAGTAATTACGATTAGGTAACCCAAGTCCACCTTGACCAAGATACAGAATATAAGTATCTGGTGCCTTGGCGTCTAAATCTACCCAATAAGAGAGCACGGAGGTATAACCCGGCAGCGTCATCAGACGGCTAATATCATTATGATCTTTGGCTTTTGCAATAGCCGCTAAATCGGATTTGATTGGCGTTAAACCCGCTTTTTCAATGCTAGCTTCATCTAAATAGCTTAAATATAAGTTACGAATATTTTTCTGATTATGATCCAAGCTGCTTTCTGGAGCTTGCTTTAATTCATCGATAATAGATTGAGTCTGCTTTTCGGTACTTAAATACAAATCCACGAAAGAGTTAATTCGTGGCATGCCCGTTGGGATTTTCGCCTTATTAATCCAATCATGGTTAACATATTGGTAAAAGTCATTACCCGGCACGATGGTGTCTGATAACACGATTTTTTGCTGACCGTAAGATAGCTCTTTCGCTAATAAGTGAGGCGCAAAGGATAGGGTTGATAAACCGACCATCATGGCTAAAACTTTTATACGCATCTAGATAACCTCTCTGTAGTCTAAATAGGATGCTCACCGCAAAAATGGAAATAAAATTCGCATGCTAATTATTCAAGCATAGTCGAAGAAAAAAATAATCTGACTTTGCAATACCTTACTTGGGCGCCGTCTTTTTTTCACAGCAAGATGAAATAATGTCATCATACTGTTTATTCTCATTAGTTTGATGTTATATTGGTTATATATAAATTAAACAATATTACTTTTTGTTATATGTAATGTTTTTTAGCTATAGCAAAAATGATTTCCTGTAAGAGGTGGAGTGAGTATGAAGTTACAGCAACTGCGATATATTGTTGAAGTGGTTAATCACGACCTGAATGTTTCATCAACAGCAGAAGGGTTATTTACTTCCCAACCGGGGATCAGTAAGCAAGTCAGAATGCTGGAAGATGAACTAGGCATTCAAATTTTTGCGCGTAGTGGTAAGCATTTGACTCACGTGACTCCAGCTGGTGAGGAAGTTGTGCGCATTTCCCGTGAAGTGCTCTCCAAAATTGAAGCTATCCGTTCTGTTGCCGGTGAACATACCATTCCTGATCGCGGTAGCTTAAAAATTGCCACGACGCATACCCAAGCTCGCTATGCCTTACCGCCTGTAATCAAAACCTTTATTGAGCGTTATCCTCATGTTTCCTTGCATATGCAGCAAGGATCTCCAACCCAAATCGCTGAAGAAGTTTGCAAAGGGAATAGTGATTTTGCTATCGCGACAGAAGCGCTCCATCTGTACAGTGACCTTATCATGTTGCCGTGCTACCACTGGAATCGTTGTGTAGTAGTACCGAAAGGGCACCCACTGACCGATAAAAAGAATGTTACGATTGAAGATATTGCCGAATATCAAATTGTGACTTACACCCACGGGTTTACTGGGCGTTCAGAGTTGGATGTTGCATTCCAAAAAGTAGGCTTAGAGCCCAAAATTATTTTCACTGCCACGGATGCGGATGTGATCAAGACCTATGTGAAGCTCGGTTTAGGGATTGGCATTATCGCCAGCATGGCGGTGGATCCTGAGGTGGATAAAGATCTCGTGGTTATCGATATGCGCGATAAATTTAGTTACAGCACCACGAAAATCGGTTTTAAACGTACCAGTTTCCTGCGCAGCTATATGTATGATTTTATTTGGCGTTTTGCCCCGCATCTCACACGTGATGTGGTGGATAAAGCCATTGCCTTGCGTAACAACGAAGATATCGAAGAATTTTTCAAAGAAATTGAGCTTCCTATTCTTTAATTGGCACAAAATCTATAGAGGAAATGATTATGAGGACTATGATTAATAATACTGCGTAAAAAAATAAGGTGATAAAAACGCCAAGGAGGAGTTATGTCGTTGAGTTTAAAAACAAACAGTGCAGCAACACTGAATGTCGGTAACAAACAGTATAATTACTTCAGTCTTGCCCTTGCAGAGAAACAATTAGGCAGCGGGGCGAGACTTCCTAAATCCCTCAAAGTTCTACTCGAAAACCTACTGCGTCATATCGACGGTAAATCCGTCGTTGACGCCGATCTCCAAGCCATCATCGATTGGCAAAAAAACGCACATGCGGACAGAGAAATTGCTTATCGCCCCGCGCGGGTGCTGATGCAAGACTTTACTGGTGTTCCTGCGGTTGTCGATCTCGCCGCTATGCGTGAAGCGGTTAAATCCCTTGGTGGCAACGTCAACCAAGTTAACCCTTTATCTCCCGTTGACTTAGTCATCGATCACTCAGTGATGGTCGATGAGTTTGGTAATTCCCAAGCGTTTGATGATAACGTCGAAATTGAAATGAAGCGTAACCACGAACGCTACTTATTTTTACGTTGGGGACAAAAAGCGTTTAACCGCTTTAGGGTGGTACCGCCGGGAACGGGGATTTGCCACCAAGTTAACCTTGAATACCTCGGTAAAGCGATTTGGCATGAAGAGATTGACGGAAAATTAGTTGCTTACCCCGATACGTTGGTTGGAACGGACTCCCACACCACCATGATCAACGGTTTGGGGGTATTAGGCTGGGGCGTTGGCGGAATTGAAGCGGAAGCCGCGATGCTGGGGCAACCTGTTTCTATGCTGATCCCCGATGTGGTGGGCTTCAAGCTAACCGGTAAATTAGCCGAAGGAATCACCGCGACAGACTTGGTGTTAACCGTCACTCAGATGCTACGTAAGCATGGTGTGGTGGGTAAATTTGTTGAGTTCTATGGGGATGGATTAGCTGACCTGCCATTAGCCGATCGCGCGACCATTGCCAATATGTCACCAGAATATGGAGCAACCTGCGGCTTCTTCCCGATAGACGAAATTACCCTTGCGTATATGAAACTGACAGGGCGTGAAGACGATGAAATCGCGCTGGTGGAAGCCTATAGCAAGCAACAAGGTTTATGGCGTCACCCAGGGGATGAACCGATTTTCACCAGTACCTTAGTACTGGATATGGGCACGGTAGAATCCAGCCTAGCAGGACCTAAACGCCCACAAGACCGCGTTGAACTGAGCCAAGTTCCGAAAGCATTCCAAGGCGCAGTGGATTTAGAGCTGAATAAGCAAGATAAACATGCGCATCCTCGCGTGAACTTTCAAGGGCAGGAATTCGACCTTACCGATGGCGCGGTAGTGATCGCCGCTATCACATCCTGTACCAACACCTCTAACCCTAGTGTATTAATGGCGGCAGGGTTACTGGCGAAAAAAGCGATAGAAAAAGGGCTTTCTCGTCAGCCATGGGTTAAGTCTTCTCTCGCACCGGGCTCTAAGGTCGTGACTGATTACCTGGCATTAGCGGGATTAACACCTTATCTGGACAAACTGGGCTTTAACCTTGTGGGGTATGGTTGTACTACCTGTATTGGTAACTCTGGTCCGTTACCTGCACCGATTGAAGAGGCAATTAAGCAACATGATCTGACGGTTGGGGCGGTGCTTTCAGGTAACCGTAACTTCGAAGGGCGCATTCATCCGTTGGTAAAAACCAACTGGCTGGCATCACCGCCACTCGTCGTTGCCTATGCATTGGCTGGCAATATGCACGTTAATTTAAAAACTGACCCATTAGGTGTGGATCAACAGGGTCAGCCTGTCTACTTGAAAGATATTTGGCCATCCAGTGCGGAAATTGCCAGTGCGGTGGAGAAAGTCAAAACTGACATGTTCCATAAAGAATATAACGCGGTCTTTGAAGGGAATGAAGCTTGGCGTGCGCTGGATGTTGAAAGCTCCTCAACCTACCATTGGCAAGGGGATTCAACCTATATTCGCCATCCGCCATTCTTTGAAAATATGCCTGCGCAACCTAAGCCCGTTGCGGATATTCACGGGGCAAACATTCTCGCTATTCTCGGGGATTCGGTAACCACTGACCATATTTCTCCAGCGGGGAATATTAAGAAAGAAAGTCCAGCGGGGCGTTATCTCCAAGAACACGGTGTGGCGGTTGCAGATTTTAACTCTTACGGTTCTCGCCGTGGTAATCATGAAGTCATGATGCGCGGTACGTTTGCCAATATTCGTATTCGTAATGAAATGGTACCGGGGGTGGAAGGCGGCTATACCTTACATATTCCAACAGGCAAACAGATGGCTATCTTTGATGCGGCGATGTTGTATCAGCAACAAAAACGCCCGTTAGCCATTATTGCGGGTAAAGAATATGGTTCAGGCTCTAGCCGTGACTGGGCGGCAAAAGGCACCAATTTACTGGGTGTTCGTGTGGTGATCGCCGAATCCTATGAACGTATTCACCGCTCTAACTTAATTGGGATGGGGGTTATTCCATTAGAATTTACAGGTGGAGAAACCCGTAAAACCCTGGGTTTAAAAGGCGATGAGCGTATTGATGTTACTGGTTTACAGTCTCTGACACCAAGCCAAAGTATCACCGTAAAAATTACGTATGGTGATGACACAGTGAAAGAAGTGAATACTCGTTGCCGCATCGATACTGCGACGGAAATGGAATATTACCGACACGGTGGGATTTTGCATTATGTGATCCGCCAAATGCTCAATTAATCTGCGTTTATGGCGCCTGCAAGATTTCTTGTGGGCGTTTTTTCTTTATTAACGCTTAATATTGTTATTTCTCAAGTTTTTTAGCCAGTTTCTCAGTTATTGTGATAGTCAGTATTCAGAAAAAGCTCAGTAGTTTGATGGAATGAAGTGACCGCATTTATCGAAAATAGCGTAAAGGAAATCAATATGGCAAATATCAATGAAACTGATTTTTTCAAGGGTGCATTATGGGCGGCAGACATTCTATTAAGCACTTCACATTGTGCGGGTGCGAATGATGAAGTTCGTGACATTTTAGAACATATTCCGAATCTCTATTCAGTTGTCATGAGAACCCCAGAAACCGAAGTCCATGATTTAAGATTATATGCAGATAAAGAGTTCCCATTAGGCTTGAATGCCGAGTACACCGCAATTTCTATTGCACCACTAAAAGATTTCTTTGATATTTTGCCTGTCACCGATCACGAACTTGATTGTGAAGCTATGGATATCGAAACATGGGGCGTCGTTGCTGACCTTGCAAATGGTAAAAAAGATCTCCTGATTGCAGGGCTACTGACCCCAGAAACAGCAAAAATGTATGCAGACCGGCTATCCGAGCAGCTAGAATTCCAACAGAAAAAGGCGAGTTAATCTTCATATCGTTGAATAAATGAGCGGAAATGAACAAAAACGCCGATACTGTATTTATATCCAGTATCGGCGTTTTGTTATCTTAGAGAGAGACTACAGGATCTTATTTTCAGCTAATTGCAGTGCGAAATAAGTAAAGATTAAATCTGCTCCAGCGCGTTTAATGGACCCTAAGCTTTCTAACGTGACGCGAGTTTCATCAATTGCACCTGCTTGCGCGGCAAATTTGATCATGGCGTATTCACCACTGACTTGATACGCACCAATAGGCAATTGGGTACACTCACGTAGGTCACGGATAATATCTAAGTAAGCACCCGCGGGTTTTACCATCAGCGCATCTGCGCCTTCTTGCATATCAATCAGCGACTCGTGCAGCGCTTCACGGCGGTTCATTGGGTTCATTTGGTAAGTCTTACGGTCACCTTTTAAACATGAACCTGCTGCATCACGGAATGGGCCGTATAGAGCTGATGCGAATTTCGTGGAGTAAGACATAATCGCTGTATCGGTAAATCCTGCTTCATCAAGTGCATGGCGGATTGCGGCGACTTGCCCATCCATTGCAGCAGAAGGAGCGATAAAGTCAGCACCGGCACGCGCAGCAGCAACGGCTTGCAGACCTAAATTATGGATAGTTTGGTCGTTATCAACCACATCACCGTGCATCACACCGCAGTGGCCGTGAGACGTATATTCGCAAAAACAAGTATCCGACATCACAATCATTTCTGGGACGGTCTCTTTACAGATACGAGACATACGAGCCACCAGACCATTGTCTTGCCATGCATCGCTACCATTTTCATCTAAGTGATGAGACACACCGAAGGTCATAACAGATTTAATGCCGGCTTTTGCAATACGCTCAATTTCATAGGCTAAGCGTTTTTCTGGAATACGCACAACGCCAGGCATACTCGCAATCGGTGCGTAATCGTCTAAGCCTTCTTCAACGAAAATAGGCAAGCATAAGTCATTGATGGAGAGGTGGGTTTCTTGGAATAGGTCGCGGAATTGTTCACTTTTACGCAGTCTTCTCATGCGCTGGATGGAATGCAGGTTATTCACACTATCTCCTTGGTAGACGAAAAATAGACATTTCCCATTCGGATTATTATGTGGGAATGTTCCACTCTTATTTTTCGATGTATTTAATTATGAATGGTATTAAGTTGCGAACAGTATAAACCTTATAAAAAGAATGTGAATATAGCACTCGTCAAATGTTATGGATTCGATTGTTATGATAAAAATGGGAATTAAGGCAAGAATAATAGGAAGAGCAAGGTACACTCTTCCTGATTGAGAAGGATAATTATTGGTGCTTAAATAACATATGACCCATTTTTTGTGCTTTCACATCTAAATAATGTTCATTGCTAGGATTTCGTCCAACAATTAATGGCACACGTTCAACGACGTTGATACCCGCTTCACGCATAATATCAATTTTTTTCGGGTTATTAGTCAGTAAGCGAACTTCATTAATACCTAATAATTTATACATATCAGAACACAGGGTAAAATCACGTTCGTCGGCTTTAAATCCTAATTTTAGGTTAGCTTCAACGGTATCTAATCCTTGGTCTTGCAATGCATAAGCACGGATTTTGTTCAGTAACCCAATATTACGACCTTCTTGGCGGTGATACAGCAGTACCCCACGGCCTTCTTCACTAATTTGCTTGAGCGCAGCTTCTAATTGAAAACCACAGTCACAACGTAAACTAAATAATGCATCGCCAGTTAAGCATTCGGAATGAATTCGACTGAGTACTGGCGTTGCGCCTGTAATATCACCAAAAATCAGCGCGACGTGGTCACGACCTGTTGCGATTTCTTCAAACCCTACCATTAGGAATTCACCGAAAGGGGTAGGTAGTTTGGCTTCGGCAATACGTTTTAGCTGCATATTTTCTTTCATTAGTTAAAGTAACTCTTGCTGAATTAAACACGTAAATCGATATGGTACTAAAGTAATATGGTCACTAAAGTTAAATATATCGATGCTATATGACGTTTGCATATAGAGTCCGGCATTCTTTGCACACAGCCGACGCTATACTACTATAACAGAGATATTTGCAGGCTATGTAAAATTTGTTAATTAGGAAATAATTAAAACGTAAGGAATATTCTAGATGAGAAAGAGTGCCTACCTTATCGCAATAAGTGTCATTTTTTTGCTGTTACCGCCGATAGTTATGATAGCCACAGGCTGGCAGTGGACTCCTGAGCATCAGCCATCGATGAAATGGCTACTTTGGTTGACGGATAGCGCGGGATTACCTTATAGCTATGTGACGTTTGTATTTTTAACTCTTTTAACGTTAATCGTCTTTCGTCATAAGCGGAATCAATGGCTAAAGTTGCTGGTGGTTATCGCATTATGTATTCTCGGTGCGCAAGGGGTGAAATCCTTAATGAAAAGCACCTTCCAAGAACCGCGTCCCTATGTGGTGTGGCTGGAGAAAACCTATCAAATTCCCCATCAGGAATTTTATGATTTAAAACGTGGGGCGCGAGCGGATTTAATTAAAAATACCGTGAAGTCGAATACGCTTATTCCTAAATGGCAGCGTAAACATTGGCAGGCAGAAACGGGCTACTCATTTCCTTCAGGTCATATGTTTTTTGCTGCGGGATGGGCATTGCTATTAATTGCGCTGTTTTGGCAACAACGTCAATATGCATTGGGAATCATCATATTATGCTGGGCGCAGGGCATCGGATTAAGCCGTATGCTACTAGGAATGCATTGGCCCCTTGATATTATTGCCTCCACGTTGATGAGTGCGCTTTTCGCGTTGTTAGGTTACTGGATATATCAATCTCGATTCTTAGAGAAATGAATTTAACGCTAATCGGATTATCATGATGAAAAAGGGCGGTTTTTAGAGCGAATACTCTTGGCAGGCGAATAATTTACTTTGTCTGAATGCGCTGAAAATGCTACCTTATCAGAGATATGTTTTGGAACGATAAGAACTGATAACGGGAAAAAATGTGAAATATTTTCTGATTTTATTACTAGCGGTCGCCGTTTTTATTGTGTCGATTACGCTAGGTTCAAGCAATGATCAGGTTATTACATTTAACTACCTGATTGCAAAAGGGGATTTTTCTTTATCTTCCTTACTTGCAACCTTGTTTGGTGTCGGTTTTGTGCTGGGGTGGCTGGTGTGTGCGGTGTTCTATTTGCGTACCATTGTTAGCCTTAAGAATGCACGTCGTAAAATTAGACGTTTAGAATCACAATTAGGTGCTGGAGAGAAAACTATTTCTGACTCAACCGAATTAGTGACAGCTCAGAACAAGGAATAATCCTCAATGTTCGAGTTGCTTTTTCTGTTGCTACCTGTTGCCGCTGCATATGGCTGGTACATGGGGCGCAGAAGTGCTCAGCAAGATAAGCAGCAGCATGCAAATCGCTTGTCCCGTGACTACGTGACAGGCGTGAACTTCCTATTATCTAATCAACAAGATAAAGCCGTTGATTTATTCCTCGAAATGCTCAAAACGGAAGATAGCTCCGCCTTTGAAGCTCACTTAACTCTCGGTAACTTATTCCGTTCTCGTGGCGAAGTTGAACGCGCGATTCGTATTCACCAGTCGCTGGTGGAAAGTGCTGCGCTTTCTTTTGAACAACGTTTATTAGCCACTCAACAGCTTGGTCGTGATTATATGGCCGCGGGTGTGTATGACCGTGCCGAAAACATGTTCCAGCAATTAACCGATGAAGTGGATTTTAAACAGAGTGCGCTGCAATCTTTGTTATCGATTTATCAGTTAACCAGTGACTGGGGTAAAGCGATTGAAACGGCAACCAAGCTGGTGAAATTAGGCTCTGAAGAGTTACGGGAACAAATCGCCCATTTCTACTGTGAGTTGGCGACTCAAGAATTGGCGAGTGATGATATCGACGAAGCCTTAAGCCTATTAAATAAAGGCGAGCAAGCTGACAAAAACTGCGCACGCGTTTCGATTATGAAAGGGCGTATTTTTATCGAGCAAGGCAATTATGATAAAGCGATTTCTTCCTTAGTGCAGGTTTACCATCAAGATAGAGAACTGGTTTCTGAAACGCTGCCAATGCTGTACGAATGCTATCGACACACTGGGCTGGCGGAAGGCTGGGAAGCCTATTTGCGTCAATGTGTTGATGGAAATACAGGGGCAATTGCCGAGCTTTATCTCGCCGATATTATTGTTGAAAAGCAGAATCATGAAGCGGCTGCTAGCTATATCAATGACCAAATTCAACGTCATCCAACCATGCGCTTATTCTACCGTTTGATGGATTACCATCTGGCGGAAGCGGAAGAAGGTCGAGCCAAAGAGAGCTTGATTTTGCTGCGTAAAATGGTGGGTGAGCAAATTCGTACTAAACCGGATTACCGTTGCCACAAATGTGGTTTTACCTCCCGTTCGCTCTATTGGCACTGTCCATCTTGTCGCTCTTGGGACACCATCAAGCCAATTCGCGGGCTGGATGGTCAGTGACAGCGTCACTTTTAATTTCTGACAATACTCAATAAAGGCTATGAAATGATCTCCTCAACTGAGAACCTCGTTCGCGTAAACACTGACTCGCCTATCATTGTGGCTCTAGACTATGAAACTGCAGATGCCGCACTCGCATTTGTTGATAGGATTGACCCGCGCGACTGTCGCTTGAAAGTGGGCAAAGAAATGTTCACATTTAATGGTCCTCAATTTGTTAAGTCACTCCATGACCGTGGTTTTGATGTTTTTCTGGATCTTAAATTCCATGATATTCCGAATACGGTTGCTCGTGCAGTTTCCGCAGCGGCAGAAATGGGCGTTTGGATGGTGAATGTTCACGCTAGCGGCGGCGCACGAATGATGGAGGCGGCACGCCAAGCTCTTGAAAGTTACGGTAAAGATGCTCCTTTATTAACGGCTGTGACCGTATTAACCAGTATGGATGCATCGGATTTAGCGGGTGTTGGTATTAATTTAACGCCGGCAGAGCATGCTGAGCGTTTAGCGCTGTTAACTAAGCAGTGTGGTCTTGATGGTGTCGTGTGCTCAGCACACGAAGCAAAAGCGCTAAAAGCAGTATGCGGGCAAGAATTCAAGTTAGTCACGCCAGGTATTCGTCCTGTAGGCAGCGAAGTGGGTGACCAGCGTCGTATTATGACCCCACAACAAGCGATTGAAGTAGGTGTCGATTATATGGTAATTGGGCGTCCGATCACCCGTAGTGAAGACCCAGCGCTGACCCTACAACAAATTAACCAATCCATTAAGGATATCGCATGAGTGACGCTAACAGCCGTCTCGTCTATAGCACAGATATAGGACGCATTGAGGAAGAAAAACCAAAAGCCGAGCGTCCAAAAGGCGATGGTATCGTGCGTATTCGCCGTGAAACATCCGGTCGTAAAGGCAAGGGGGTTTGCGTTGTGACGGGCTTAGATCTGGATGATGCGGAATTGACAAAGCTGGCCGCTGAATTGAAGAAAAAATGCGGTTGCGGCGGTGCAGTAAAAGATGGTGATATCGAAATCCAAGGTGATAAGCGTGACTTGCTGAAACAATTACTTGAAGCTAAAGGCTACCAAGTTAAATTGGCCGGTGGTTGATTAGCAATATTTAAAAAATAACCATCCTAATAAAAATGGGGGAAATTATTCCCCCATTTGTCATTAAAGTGTGTGTTAAATTTACTTCTTCACTTGATGTCCAATAATCCCGCCGATAGCCGCGCCGCCTACTGTGCCCAGTGCGCTTCCATCCGTTAATATTGCGCCTCCAACAGCACCGACAGTCGCTCCAATCGCTGTGTTTTTATTCTGTTTTGACATATTTGAACAAGCACTGAGACCCAGTGCCACCGTTGCGATAATGACAAAAGAGAGGATGCGTTTCATGATGTTTACTCCAACTTATTTTTATAATGATAATTACGTATCAGCATATAGCCAAAATAAAATATCATGAAAAAAGAATAGGCGGATCGGAATAATCAGAAAGAAATGTCAAGAAACGTTAGATGTTTAACATTAAATGCTAACCTATTCATATTGAATGTATTTTGACCAAACGAAAAAAGACCATCACTTAAGGTGATGGCCTTTTTGATACGAAATGGAGAATGACTACGCGGCTGGGCGAGCCACGATATTACGGGTTTCCATACGCACTTCGGCGATATTGACATCAATAATATCGTTTAATTGATAGGCTTTTTCGCCTTTGATCAACACACTGCCAGTCTCTTGGCTGCACTGAATTTCATCACGAACACTGTGCAGGAATGGTGCAGGAATAAAGGCAACGGCGCCGTTATCCACTAAACGTACACGCACACCACCGCGAGTAATATCGATAATTTCCGCAGGGAACTTAGTATCAGTGCCTTCAAACGGTTTCAGATAGCGGGAATATAACCAATCACCCACATCACGCTCAGCCATACGGTTAGCACGGCGGCGTTCTGCCAGCTTAAGGGATAACTCTTCAGTTGGTTTTTCTGGTGTTGGTGCGCCTGCAATAATCGATTTCAGCAAACGGTGGTTGACGATATCGGTGTATTTACGAATTGGCGATGTCCATGTGGCATACGCATCAAAACCTAAACCAAAGTGAGGACCCGGATCCGCTTTCACCTCCGCAAAGGTTTGGAAGCGACGAATACGACTATCTAAGAATTGAGTCGGCTGTGAATCCAAGAGGCGACGTAATTGACGGAAACCTTCAAGGGTTAATAGCTCTTCGCCTTTTGCTTCGATGCCATTATCTTTCAAGGTCTGAACCACTTGTTCGATTTGCAGAGGTTCAAAGCCCATATGGACGTTAAATACACCGAAACCTAATTTGTTTTTCAGCACGTTAGCCGCACATAAGTTAGCGGTGATCATCGCTTCTTCAACAATGCGATTTGCAGTACGACGGCTTTCTGAGACGATATCCACCACGTTGCCATTTTCGTCTAAAACAAAACGGTAATCCGGTCTATCTTTGAAGACTAAGGCATTATTATGGCGCCACTGTAAGCGCTTATCAGCCATCTCTTTTAATAGCAGGATTTGCTGAGTATCAGCGTCAGACTGTGGTTTCCAAGAACCAGCTTCTTCTAACCAATCAGAAACTTCGTCATAAACTAACTTAGTTTTCGATTCAACCCACGCACTGAAGAACTCAATATTGCTATCAATGGCACCGTCTTGCAGGATCTGCGTAACGCAAACCAGAGCAGGGCGACGAGCATTAGGACGCAGTGAACATAAATCATCAGACAGTTGGCGAGGCAACATTGGAATGTTGAAGCCTGGCAGGTAGTTAGTGAATGAACGGGCTAATGCCAGTTTATCCAACTCACTACCTTCTTTGATATAACTGGTTGGGTCGGCAATCGCGATATACAGTTTCAGGTTGCCTTCAGCGGTTTTTTCGATATACAGCGCATCATCCATATCTTCAGTGCTTGCACTGTCGATGGTGACAAAGTGAAGGTCAGTTAAATCAACACGTTCTAAGCCTTCATCATCACGCTCACTTTCCACCATTGCAGGCTCAGCGCGATCTAATTGGTGACGGCGTAACGTAACCCACCACGGTGCGAAATGGTCATCACCGAAGGTAATATATTCTGTAATTTCTGCGTAGAAACCTTTGTCGCCTTTTAATGGATGGCGACGCATTTCTGCGACAACCCAGTCACCTTGCTTAAATTCATGAGTGATACCATTGATTGGGCGACAGGAGATAGCATCTTTTAGCAGTGGGTGATCAGGAATAACGAACAGGCGATTGTCGTTATCTTTCTTCTGAATTTTACCAACAAAACGGTTAAGGAATGGCTCGATAAGCTCTTCAGGCTCGGCAAATTCACGGTCTTTATCCGTATGAACAGCGGCAGAAATTCTATCTCCGTGCATCACTTTTTTCATTTGCGGCGGTGGAATGAAATAGCTTTTTTGTCCATCGACTTCTAAAAAGCCAAAGCCTTTTTCAGTGCTTTTTACCAGACCTTCGACGCGAGGTGTTTTGGCATGCAACGTTTGTTTGAGTTGCGCTAATAATGGGTTGTCTTGAAACATACTTACCGTTTATTTGATGTTGAGTTTGGCTCTATTGTTGCGTAAGACAAAGTCTTAGAGCAAGAAAAAAATGCGAATGACTTTATAACTGTGTGGAAATTCGCATCTTGGGCTAAGTTGATTAATTTTCAGGGTAAATTTTATCTTTAAACTCGCAAAGATCTTCAATGATGCAAGATCCGCAGCGAGGTTTGCGGGCGATACAGGTATAACGACCATGGAGAATAAACCAGTGGTGGCAGTCGACTTTAAATTCAGCAGGAACCACTTTTAATAGTTTTTCCTCGACTTCCACAACATCTTTGCCGGGAGCAAACTTGGTGCGATTACACACGCGGAAGATATGGGTATCAACGGCAATGGTTGGCCAGCCAAAGGCGGTATTGAGGACAACGTTTGCCGTTTTACGCCCAACACCTGGCAAGGCTTCTAATGCCTCGCGGTTTTCAGGGACTTGGCTATGATGTTTTTCAATCAGGATCTGGCAGGTTTTATAGACGCTTTCGGCTTTGGTATTAAATAACCCAATGGTTTTAATATACTCTTTGATGCCATCAACGCCGAGAGCGACCATTTGCTCTGGCGTATTGGCGACCGGATAAAGTTTTGCCGTCGCTTTGTTGACGCTGACATCGGTGGCTTGCGCAGACAGCAGCACTGAAATCAGTAATTCAAAAGGGGAGCTAAATTCTAGCTCCGTTGTCGGATGAGGATTGTTATCGCGCAGGCGAGTGAGAATTTCGATTCGTTTAGTTTTATTCATTGCTCACAAAGCTTCAAATTTAAGAAATATGAGTGCCACAACCTTGTTCTTTTTGGTATTCACGAGCAGGTTGTTGACCTGATTTTAGCGCCGCGCGCTTTTTCATTTTTTCATCAATAAGGTATTTACCGGCTAGCATCAAGGCTAAGCCAATAAACGCGCCCGGTGGCAGCATAGCGAGTAAAAAGTGTGAGTCAAGGTGTAAGACTTCCACCCGTAACGATTTTGCCCATGAACCTAACAGTAGGTCTGCGCCATCGAACAAGGTACCGTTACCAAGAATTTCACGCATAGCACCCAGTACAAACAGTGCGGCTGTTGCTCCTAATCCCATCGCCAAACCATCGACGGCAGATAAAGGCACTGTGTTGCGAGAAGCATAAGCTTCAGCGCGTCCAATGACGATACAGTTTGTGACAATCAGCGGAATAAAGATCCCCAGCGATTCATACAAACCAAACGCATACGCGTTGATCAGCATTTGTACGGCGCTCACCACGGAGGCGATAATCATCACATAAATAGGAATACGGATTTCAGCAGGAACCCAGCGACGAAATGCGGATACTGCTACGTTAGTGCAGACGAGAACGAGGGTTGTTGCTAGCCCCAAACCTAATGCGTTAGTCGCTGTTGATGATACCGCTAATAATGGGCATAAACCCAGTAGTTGTACTAATGCAGAGTTATTCTTCCATAACCCTTGTGCAAATAATTCTTTAGTTTCGCTACTCATTATTCATCCCCACAAATTGGGTAATTCGCTAATTCTTCAGGTACCGTTTGGATAAATGCCGCGGTACGTTTTGTGGCATTGACAACCGCACGAGGCGTGATTGTGGCGCCTGTAAATTGATCAAAATCACCACCATCTTTTTTCACTGCCCAATGAGGGTCTTGCGCAGACTCTAACTTTTTGCCCGTAAAATGGGTGATCCAATCAGAAATGCGGGTTTCAATTTTATCCCCAAGCCCTGGTGTTTCATGGTGTTCTGTGACGCGTACACCCAAAACATTGCCTTTAAAATCTGCACCAACTAACAAGTGGATCGCACCGGAATATCCATCGGGAGCCGTGCTTTCTAAAGCCGCAGCAACAGGCTGACCATCCTTACGGGCAATATACAGATGTCGAGGGAGTTTATTTCCCAGTATAGCTTCATTGGTGACTAGATAGCACTCTTTGGCGAGCTCATTGTCATATAAGGATTCAGGCACTACTTGGTCGAGTAATTTCTTCTGCACGATAGCGGCTTGTTCCGCAATGATATCTTTCGTTAGCGTATATACAGCGGCGCTCAGTGCAGTTGTACCCGCCGCGAACAGAGCCAAGATTGTGCCATGACGGCGCATTGTATTTAACATGCTGGCTCCTTACTTATGTCCATACGCGCGAGGCTGCGTATAGTGGTCGATTAACGGTACGGTGATATTGGCAAGTAAGACAGCAAAGGCGATGGCATCAGGATACCCACCGTAAACGCGGATCACCCATACTAAAAAGCCAATTAATACACCAAAAATAATCCGTCCTTTTGGTGTAGTTGAAGCAGTAACTGGGTCAGTCGCAATAAAGAATGCACCCAACATAGTTGCCCCTGACAATAATTGAATTAATGGCGGGGAGTAGCGGCTATCATCAATTAACCAACTAACCACAGCGAGCAGGGCGAGTGTTCCAATAAATGCCACGGGAATATGCCAGCTAATAATGCGACGGCTTAGCATAATTAATCCGCCTGCCAGATAGGCAAGGTTCACCCACTGCCAACCGATACCGGCTAAAGAGCCTTGCAGGATTGGTTGCTGTAGTACATCGGAAATAGAATGGGTGAGTAAGCCCGTTTTAAAGCTATCTAACGGAGTCGCTTGGCTCATACCATCAATGCCAGTACGTAATTGATCCAACGTTATTCCCGTCGAGGTATGTCCACTAAAGATCACCATCAAGCTATCAAAGCCTGAAATATGCAGCTGTTGCAATTCTTGAGGCGGCAACCAGTTGGTCATTTGCACTGGGAATGAAATCAGCAATACCACATAACCGACCATCGCAGGGTTAAATGGATTTTGCCCCAAGCCGCCGTAGCATTGCTTAGCAATAATAATGGCAAATACAGTGCCCAATACAATCAGCCACCAAGGTGATAATGGCGGTAAGCTCACACCGAGTAATAACGCGGTAACAATCGCGGAATTATCTTTCAAAACAGGTAACACTGGCTGCTGGCGTAAGCGGATGGATATGGCTTCCGTTACTGCGGCGGTGACCATCGCAATGGCGATTTGGTATAAGGTTCCAACACCAAAAAAATAGGTTTGCACTGCAATGCCGGGGATAGCGGCAAGCAGAACCCAAAACATGACCTGGCTGGTGCTTTGGTTATCATGAGTAAATGGGGCGCTAGCAATTTTTAAACGGCGTGCTTTGCTATCAAGCGGTCTAAATTTCATCTGTTTATCACTTACTCTGTGGTGGTTTGTTCGTTTGATTGAGGTTCTGTAGATCGCTGAGCAGCGGCTTTCTTTGCCTTAACTCGGGCAATCGCAGCGGCAACGGCAGCTTTGCGCGGGTCGACTTCCTCAGCGGCTTCAGCTGGCGCTTCAACAACAGGCTCTGAAGTCTGTTGTGCAGCCGCTTTTTTGGCTTTTGCACGAGCA
>NZ_WLUG01000036.1:0-6312 GCF_009706505.1 Providencia sp. wls1922
TACCCCTAGGGATACGCCAACGCCTCTCTTTGGCTGTGGCGGTTATCCATCAGCCGGAAATGCTGATCCTTGATGAACCGACTTCTGGGGTTGACCCTGTCGCGCGGGATATGTTCTGGAACTTAATGGTCGATCTTTCAAGACGTGACGGTGTCACTATTTTTATCTCCACCCACTTTATGAATGAAGCGGAACGCTGCGACCGTATTTCATTGATGCATGCGGGCAAAGTACTGGATTGCGATACGCCAGAAAACCTGATCGAAAAGCGTGGATTAGATACCTTAGAAGCCACGTTTATTGCCTATTTGCAGGATGCGGTGGGCGATAAAGATACGGGCAAAGAGACCGCCCCTGAATTTCATGTGGATGCAAAACTGAAAGAGCAAGCAGCGGAAGCACTCAAAAAACGCTTCAGTTTACGACGCTTATTTAGCTATAGCATTCGTGAAGGTATGGAGTTACGGCGGGATCCTGTACGTTCCACATTAGCGTTATTAGGGACGGTGATCCTGATGTTTATCATGGGATATGGGATCAGCATGGACGTGGAAAACCTACGTTTTGCTGTGCTCGACCGAGACCAAACGGGCTTAAGCCAAGGTTATACGCTGAACTTAGCAGGTTCTCGCTATTTTATTGAGCAGCCTCCATTGCAAGATTATGAGCAGCTCGAATCAGGTATGCGCAGCGGAAAAATCACTGTGGCGATTGAAATTCCACCTAATTTTGCTCGTGATATTGCCAAAGGAAATAACGTTAAACTGGGCGTATGGATAGACGGTGCGATGCCAAACCGAGCGGAAACGGTGCGTGGTTATGTGCAAGCGATGCATTTAGCGTGGTTAAGCACGATGGCGGCGCGTCAGCCGGCAGGTGTTGCAGGAATTCCGGCTATTGATATTGAAACACGCTATCGTTATAACCCGGATGTTCGTAGCTTACCGGCGATTGTTCCCGCCGTTATTCCTCTATTATTAATGATGATCCCTGCAATGCTTAGCGCGCTCAGTGTGGTGCGTGAAAAAGAGTTGGGCTCAATTATTAACCTTTATGTCACCCCGATCACCAAATTAGAATTTCTGCTCGGTAAACAACTTCCTTATATTGTTTTAGGGATGTTCAACTTTGTTTTACTTTGCATTTTATCCGTCTATGTTTTTGGTGTGGAATTTAAAGGTAGTTTCTTGTCATTGAGTTTAGCGGCATTTTTGTATATCACCATTGCAACGGGAATGGGGCTGTTGATTTCCTGTTTTATGAAAAGCCAAATCGCGGCCATTTTTGGGACCTCGATTATTACCTTGATCCCAGCGACACAATTTTCCGGCATGATAGACCCAGTTTCTTCCTTGGAAGGGATTGGTCGCTGGGTAGGGCAGATTTACCCAACATCCCACTTTTTGACGATCACACGGGGAACCTTCTCTAAAGGGCTTAATTTCTTTGATTTACAAGCTTCATTTATCCCGCTAGCCATCACGATCCCGATTGTGATTGGCTTGAGTGTTTATTTCCTGAAAAAGCAGGAGGCATAGGGATGTTTCGTAAAATACAGAATATTTTTAACTTAGGCGTGAAAGAATTACGAAGCTTAGGGCGTGATAAAGCGATGCTGGCGCTGATTGTGTTTGCGTTTACTGTCTCGATTTATTCATCTGCAACGGTAACGCCGGGTTCACTGCATAATGCTCCGATAGCCATTGCAGATCAGGATAAATCCCAGCTTTCAAACCGTATTATTAATAGCTTCTATGAACCGTATTTCTTACCGCCAGCGGATATTGTACCGAATGAAATAGATGGCTTACTGGATAGAGGTGCCTATACGTTTGCAATTGATATTCCACCTAACTTTCAACGGGATGTACTTGCAGGGCGCCATCCTCAATTGCAAGTTAATATCGATGCAACACGTATGAGTCAGGCTTTTTTAGGGAATAGCTACATTCAGAATATTACCTTAGGAGAAGTGAACGAATTTTTGGCGAAATACCGCAGCCAAGGGCGTTTACCGGTTGATCTTGAAGTGCGTATGCGGTTTAACCCAAACTTAACGCAATCTTGGTTTGGTTCGGTGATGGCTATCATTAACAACATTACAATGTTATCGATTGTTCTAACTGGCGCTGCACTGATCCGAGAACGTGAACATGGTACCGTCGAGCATTTAATGGTGATGCCGTTAACGCCTTTTGAAATCATGATGTCAAAGATTTGGTCGATGGGATTAGTGGTACTGATTGCCTCGGCAGTCTCACTGTTGCTGGTGGTGAAAACCTTGCTGCAAGTACCGATTGAAGGGTCGATATTGCTGTTTATGTGTGGGGTGGCGCTCAGCCTGTTTGCCACCACATCGATTGGGATTTTTATGGGGACGATTGCACGCTCAATGCCACAATTTGGTCTATTGATGATCTTAGTGTTGTTACCATTAAACATGCTTTCTGGGGGGATGACTGCCCGTGAAAGTATGCCGCAACTGGTGCAAGACATCATGCTAACCATGCCGACAACCCACTTTGTTAGCCTAGCGCAAGCCATTTTATATCGTGGTGCGGGATTCGAAATTGTGTGGCCGCAGTTTGTTATTTTAGTGGTCATTGGTAGCGTATTCTTCAGCTTTGCATTAATGCGCTTTCGCAAAACCATTGCCACAATGGCATAGTTTTATTGCATCAGCTCCCATTAAATTACCTCGAATTACTTCTCACAAAACGCTTGCAGATTTTATCGGCAAGCGTTCTAATGCTGCACCATATAAAATGCTATGCCTATCAATTTTTAATTAATGATTAGATTTTGCCTATCAAATCGATAGCAACGACTGATTGGATTAAGTCTCTGCGAAACAGTAACTTAATAGTCAACCAAACAGGAGGACATCAAATGTCATTAATTAATACTCAAATCAAACCTTTTTCTAATCAAGCTTTTAAAGACGGTAAATTTATCGAAGTAACAGAGAAAGATGTTGCGGGTAAATGGAGCGTTTTCTTCTTCTATCCAGCGGACTTCACTTTCGTTTGCCCAACTGAATTAGGCGACATTGCTGACCATTACGCTGAATTCCAAAAAATGGGCGTAGATATCTATTCTGTATCGACTGACACCCACTTTACTCACAAAGCATGGCACGAAAGCTCTGAAACCATCGGTAAAATCAAATATGCGATGATCGGCGACCCAACAGGTGCTCTGACTCGTAACTTCGAAAACATGCGTGAAAACGAAGGTCTGGCTGACCGTGGTACATTTGTTGTTGACCCACAAGGTATCATCCAAGCTATCGAAATCACTGCGGAAGGCATTGGTCGTGACGCTGCTGACTTACTGCGTAAAGTTAAAGCTGCTCAATACGTTGCAAGCCACCCAGGTGAAGTTTGCCCAGCTAAATGGAAAGAAGGTGAAGCAACACTGTCTCCATCTTTAGATTTAGTCGGCAAAATCTAATCGATAACCCTCGATAAGAATATTGCAAAATAAGCCACGTTGCAGGCGCTAAACACAATTAAGTAAAAGCCTGCAACGGGCTATTCGACGGGTATATGTACCCGATTTTATGACCAAGGGGATTACATGCTCGATAATAATTTACAGGCTCAATTAAAAGCCTATCTGGAAAGATTAACTAAACCCGTAGAGTTAGTTTCGAATTTAGATGACAGCGCAAAATCAATTGAAATAAAACAATTACTTGAACAAATTGCGTCGCTGTCTGACAAGGTGACTGTGCGTGAAGAGCACGATGTTGCACAAAGAACACCTTCATTTTTAATCACCAACCCAGGGACTAATATTGGCGTGCGTTTTGCGGGCTCACCATTAGGCCATGAATTTACCTCTTTAGTGCTTGCTCTCCTGCAAGTGGGTGGTCATCCATCTAAAGAAGCACAAGAATTGTTGGATCAAGTGAAAGGGCTGGAAGGCGACTTTAACTTTGAAACTTACTATTCATTATCTTGCCATAACTGCCCTGACGTCGTGCAGGCGCTGAACTTAATGGCGGTATTGAATCCGAACATCAGCCATACGGCGATTGATGGTGCGCTGTTCCAAAACGAAATTGATGAACGCAACATCATGGGTGTTCCTGCTGTTTTCTTAAACGGCAAAGAATTTGGTCAAGGTCGCATGACATTAAGCGAAATCGTGAGCAAGGTGGATACCAATGCTGACGCGCGTGCGGCAAAAGCGATTAGCGAACGTGACCCATTTGAAGTTCTGATCATCGGTAGTGGTCCAGCGGGTGCATCCGCTGCGGTTTATACTGCGCGTAAAGGCATTCGTACCGGTGTTATCGGTGAGCGTTTCGGTGGGCAAGTCATGGATACCGTTGATATCGAAAACTATATCTCGGTATTAAAAACTGAAGGTGCAATTTTAGCTGGCGCCCTGAAAAATCATGTGGATAGCTACAATGTGGATGTGATTGATGGTCAATCCGTTACTAAGCTTATTCCTGCTGAACAAATTGGCGGATATCACCAAATCGAAACTGCATCAGGCGGTGTGATGAAGGCGCGCAGTATTATTATTGCTACTGGCGCACGCTGGAGAAATATGGGTGTTCCGGGTGAACAAGAGTACCGCACAAAAGGGATTACATTCTGTCCTCACTGTGATGGTCCACTGTTTAAAGGCAAACGCGTCGCAGTAATCGGTGGTGGTAACTCCGGTATCGAAGCAGCGATCGACTTAGCGGGTATCGTTGAGCATGTGACGGTATTGGAATTCGCGTCAGAATTGAAAGCGGACTCCGTGCTGCAAGCCAAAGCCCGCAGCCTGAGCAATATCGATATTATTTTGAATGCTCAAACGCTTGAAGTTAAAGGCGATGGCAGCAAGATGACTAGCTTAGAGTACAAAGACCGCACGGATGAAAGCGTGCACTCTTTGGAAGTAGCCGGTGCGTTTGTTCAAATCGGTTTATTACCAAATACCAATTGGTTAGGTGATACTGTTGCTCGCAATCGTATGGGCGAAATCGAAGTCGATGCACGTAATGAAACCAGTGTGAAGGGCGTATTCGCCGCTGGTGACTGTACAACAGTGCCTTATAAACAGATTATCATTTCCGCCGGAGAGGGTGCCAAAGCCGCATTGAGCGCATTTGATTACCTTATCCGCACAAGTACCAGAACCGCTGAATAGGAGTTTTTTACTCTAAATTCAGTGAGTTGTAGTCAAAAGGCACTCGGGGGCGAGTGCCTTTTTTTTGTATATAAAATCATCAGAAAGGGCTCAAAAGTGCCTAAAAGTGTTCAAGTGTGGACAACTTGTGGACGATCTAAACGCTGATCTGGTGGTACTTACAGCGGAGAAATACATCCAAGTGTGGACAATTTGTGGACATTCCAAAAGCTAAGTTTGCATCGGTTTATGTCGTTAAAATCATCCAAATACGAATAACTAAGGCGCTAACGCCGTTCCTCCTTTTAGTGGATTATACGTAATTGCATCCTGAAGAAAGTCCGGTGCAAAGTGTGCGTAGGTCAGTGTTTGCTGTAATGTTGAATGACCTAGGATTCTCTGCAAAGTAATGATGCTGCCACCATTAATCATAAAATGAGTTGCGAAAGTATGCCGTAATGCATGCGTGGCTTGGCCTAGCGGCATGTCCGGCTTAATGGTCTTTATATGTCTTCTAAACATGTGATAAGACGTTTTTGGGAATAGCATTCCCGATTTTTTCTCGCAAATCATATCCGCAACTTCTTGAGAAATAGGTACAATTCGCGCTTTGCCTGTTTTAGTAAAAGTAAAACGGATTTTATTTTGGATCACATGCTCGCGTTTTAATTTAACCGCTTCCCCCCAACGCGCACCGGTACTTAAACATAAAATCGCCACTTTTTTATTATCACCTTTTAATATACTCAGCAGCAGTCCGATTTCTTCACTCGTTAAATACGACATCTCTGTCGCTTTTTGCTTTAACCGCGATAGCCCTCGTATTGGATGCGGTCCCATAAATAAATCGGTGCGTTTCAATGCGGTAAATATGCCGCTTATTGCTGAAAAATCACGATTTATCGTGGAGGGTTTGATACCCTCAGCGAGCCGGAGTTCGCGGTAAAGTGCTAATTGCTTATCGGTTAATAAGCACATTGGCGGGTTATCGAGTGCGGTCGCAATACGTGTAGCCCTTAATAATGTATCCCGCGCGTAGTCGCTACTTTTGCCAAAGGTGTTCCACCACAAATCAATTAAGTCTTGTAGCGGTCGAATATCATTGGATTTATCTAACCAGTCTTTGTGCATTTTGTTTGATAGGGCGTAGCGTTCAAACAAATTGGCTTCATGTTTTGT
>NZ_WLUG01000037.1:0-55374 GCF_009706505.1 Providencia sp. wls1922
CATTCTTCGCGCAACGTAATACACCAGCATCAGGCGATGAGGGAATAATGCCACGTTTTACACTACCCAGATTTACACTGCCCAATAATGTGACCTTAATTTTACTGGGATTTGTCTCAGGGTTGCCCTTGGCATTAACCGCTGGAACATTACAAGCTTGGTTAACCGTTGAAAAAATTGACATTAAAACCATCGGTTTCTTTTCTCTCGTCGGTCAGGCCTACGTTTTAAAATTTCTATGGTCCCCCATGATGGATCGCTATACCCCCCCATTTTTAGGGCGACGTAGAGGGTGGCTATTAACAACGCAAATTTTGCTTGTTATTAGCATTGCAGGCATGAGTTTTATGAATCCGTCGGAGCACCTTTGGTGGTTAGCTGCGCTAGCGGTCACTGTAGCCTTCTGTTCCGCATCCCAAGATATTGTCTTTGATGCCTATAAAACAGATTTATTAAGTGCAGAAGAGCGAGGTATTGGTGCAGCAACATCGGTCATGGGCTATCGCATCAGTATGTTGGTTTCTGGGGGATTAGCACTTTGGCTTGCTGATAAATTCCTCACTTGGCAGCAACTTTATTTATTCATGGCAGGGCTAATGTTTATTGGGATCTTCGCAACACTTTTTGCGAAAGAACCTCAAGAAAATACCGCTCCACCAACTTCGTTAAAAGATGCTATTTATGAGCCACTTGCCGAATTTTTTAGCCGCAATAATGCATGGCTGATTTTACTGCTTCTTATCTTTTATAAGATGGGAGACGCTTTCGTTATGGCGCTAAATACTAACTTTTTACTCAATGCCCTTGGCTTTAGTTTAAGCGAAGTAGGTACAGTAAATAAAACCGTTGGTATGGCGGCGACAATCATCGGAGCCCTATTTGGGGGTTATCTGATGAAGAATATGAGCCTATTTAGAGCATTATTCGTCTTCGGTGTACTTCAAGGTGGTTCGAATATCGGCTACTGGTTCCTCGCAGTAACACCGCCAAATATTATCAGCATGGGATCTATTATATTCCTCGAAAATATCTTTTCAGGAATGGGAACTGCGGCATTTGTCGCCTTATTAATGACATTATGTAATAAGTCTTTATCAGCCACTCAATTCGCCTTGCTTTCAGCATTATCCGCTGTAGGCCGTGTCTATATCGGCCCCGTCGCAAGTATTTTTGTCAGCACCTATGGCTGGCCCATGTTCTACTTAATTTCCATCGGCGTTGCAGTACCGGGGGTTTTATTGCTACTCGCTTGCCGAACTTCGTTGTTATACACCCAAGATACGGGAGAATTTCAACGTAGAGAGTTTTTTCCTCGAGAATATAAAATCGCGGTTTATGCGCTAATGGCAGCAGCATGTATACTGACGGTTTGGTTAATTAGTTTACTAATCACATCATTTGCAGGGGTGAAAGTTTACTTGTTTACTACCCATATATCCCTGTGGTTAGCGCTCCCAACTTATCAGAATCTCATATTTAACATTGGTATAGCCATTGGTGCTATCAGCCTTATTGTTGGTGGAACCCTCGACTTCCTCGCTGTCCGCAAAGCCATAAAACATAAATCATTCTGATGTTTTTGATTGATTCCCATTCTATTCAGCTCACGACTTCCCCAAGTTAAACTAATTAATTTGGGGAATCTCTCCTTTTTTCGCAAATTAGATCTCTCTTGCAAATATCGCTTAAAGATCGATAAAAACGTGATTTGAATCACTCATTTTCTGAAAGGGATTTTTTAATTACAAATTGAAAGCTTAATATCTCACATGTTTGAGGATGGTTAGTTGACAAGCTAAAAATTTGCGTAACAACTAATTTTTATTAATACATAAACGAAAATAATGTCTTATGAAAAAAACACTACTCTGTGCTGCTGCTCTAGCATCATTGGCAGGGACCGCAAATGCTGAAAATTTTCTTGGGTATCAGAATGGTTTCGCAGATATCAACGTGAACTATCTCGACTGGTCCCGTCATACAGAAAATAAATCTAAAAATACAACCCATAAGGAAGATTTCGCTTACTTCGAATTAGAAGGTGGCGCTAATTTCAATTGGGGTGAATTATATGGTTTCTTTGACGTTGAAAACCCATTTAATAAACAGCATGAAGATCCAGGCAAAAACCAGCGTTATACGCTGAAAACAACAGCTCGCGTCTATATCGCAGATACTGGGTTCAACTTATACGGCCACGTTTATGGTACTTGGTCTTTACCGGGTGACAAACACGGCGGCAACTTCCACGAAGTCAACACACTTTATGGTATCGGTTATAACACCTCGATTGGTGATCTGTGGTTCAAACCTTTCGTGGCTTTGCACTATGTTGACCAAACCTATTATTCCGGTAATAACGGCTATGTAGTTGGTTGGGTTGCTGGTTATAACTTCAAAATGTTCCAAGAAGATTTCATGATCACTAACTGGCATGAAATGGAATTTGCACGTCATGAGCGTTATGGCAACGGTGGGCGTGATGGCGTGAACGGCGCATTAGCTTTCTGGTGGAACGCCACACCAAATTTAGCTGCTGGTATTCAATATCGTTATGCTGACAATAAGTTAGGTGATGATTTCTACCAAGATGCAATCATTTATACATTAAAGTATAACTTCTAGTGACTAAGGAAATATTGTTTATATTTTTAACATATTTCCTTTAGTTTCAAAAATGTAACAATTTTTCTTTATTATTTTGCCGGTAAAGTAGCCAATTTCACTTTATCGGCAATATAATCAGTAATTTCCCCTACGGAATATCTTAACAACCCAAGCAGTTTTCACATTTTTTTGTCAATTTTGTATATATTTTTCTTTGAAAAATTACCAAGATAATTTAGTATTCATACTGTTTTATCAAAACATACCTATAATTAGCAGCAATTTTAACTTTTTAGAAGCAAAAGCTTTACATGTGATCATATTAACATAAAGAGCTAACAATTCCGTTTCTTTACCTTACAATCATTTACACTCGCACAACCTTACCGTAAAATGCCCGCACTGATGAAACGACAATTAGATTCTTGTCATTTGGGGTCGTGGATGAGACTTATGAACTACAAAAAAAGCATTGGAGCAATCTCACTTGTTGCAGCAGCCTTATTATTAGGCGGTTGTGATATGGTGTTGATGGATCCGAAAGGCGCCGTTGGCGTAAAACAAAAAGAACTGATTCTTATTGCAATTGGTTTGATGCTCCTTGTTGTGATTCCTGTTATTTTTATGGCGATTATCTTCGCTGTAAAATATCGTGAATCCAATAAGTCAGCTACCTACCGTCCTAACTGGGCTCACTCTAACAAAATTGAGTTAGTCTGCTGGACAGTTCCTATCATTATTATCATTATTCTAGGTGCTATCACTTGGAAAACGACTCATGAGCTGGACCCGTATCAGCCATTAGTTAGTGATCAGGAACCTGTTACCATTCAAGTTATTTCAGCTGACTGGAAATGGATCTTTATCTATCCAGATCAAGGCATTGCTACAGTCAATGAAATCGCATTCCCTACTGGTGTTCCTGTAAACTTCAAAATCACGTCTGATTCTGTGATGAACTCATTCTTCATCCCATCTTTAGGTGGACAGATCTACGCGATGGCGGGTATGCAGACAAAACTTCACTTAATCGCTAACGAACCAGGTACCTATAAAGGCTTCTCAGCAAGCTATAGCGGTCACGGATTCTCAGATATGAAGTTTAATGCTATTGCTACAGCAGATCGCCAAGGCTTCGATGAGTGGGTACAGAAAGTAAAAGCATCACCAAAAACTATGGATACGATGCAGGCATTCGACGAAGTTGCTAAACCTAGCATGAACGTTCCTGTTACCTACTTCTCTAGCGTGAAACCTAAACTTTATGAAGACATCATTATGAAGTTTGGTCATGAGCACCATAAAGGTCACGCTCCTGTAGATGCGAATAATGAAGCAAATCATTCTATGCACATGGGCAACACTGCTCAAGCGCAAGAATCTACAGGTCATTCAATGCATATGAGCCATAACGCTCATGCAGGCGCTGAGGAATAAGGGCATGTTTGGAAAATTAACACTGGACGCAGTTCCACTTCATGAACCGATTATCGTTATTACACTGATTGCCATTGTCCTCGGTGGACTTGGCTTAGTTGGTGCAATCACCTATTTCGGAAAATGGAAATGGCTGTGGAAAGAGTGGTTAACGTCTGTTGACCATAAAAAAATTGGTATTATGTACATCATCGTTGCGATGGTGATGTTATTCCGTGGATTCGCGGATGCTATCATGATGCGTGGTCAGCAAGTGCTGGCTTCAGCGGGTCAAGAAGGTTTCTTAAACCCTCACCACTATGATCAGATCTTTACAGCGCACGGCGTTATCATGATTTTCTTCATGGCAACTCCATTTGTTGTTGGTCTGATGAACTTAGTTGTTCCTCTGCAAATTGGTGCCCGTGACGTTGCATTCCCATTCCTTAACTCACTGAGCTTCTGGTTCTTCGTAGTAGGTGTTGTATTAATCAACATCTCATTAGGGGTAGGTGAATTCGCACAAACTGGTTGGTTAGCATACCCTCCTCTGTCCGGCTTGGAGTACAACCCGGGGGTCGGGGTCGATTATTGGATATGGAGTCTCCAGATATCCGGTATTGGTACGCTATTAACAGGTGTTAACTTCTTCGCGACCATTATCCGCATGCGTGCACCGGGTATGTCGATGATGAAAATGCCAGTATTTAGCTGGGCAGCATTCTGTACTAACATCCTGATTATTGCAGCATTCCCAATTCTGACAGTGACCATCACGTTACTGACATTAGACCGTTATCTGGGCACCCATTTCTTCACTAACGATATGGGCGGCAACATGATGATGTACATCAACCTGATTTGGGCATGGGGTCACCCTGAGGTGTATATCCTTGTTCTGCCAGTGTTCGGTGTGTTCTCAGAAATTGCAGCAACCTTCTCGAAAAAGCGTTTGTTTGGTTATACCTCATTAGTGTGGGCAACCATCGTTATCACCGTTATGTCCTTCATCGTTTGGTTACACCACTTCTTTACGATGGGATCAGGTGCGAACGTTAACGCCTTCTTTGGTATCGCTACAATGATTATCGCAATCCCTACAGGGGTTAAGATTTTCAACTGGCTGTTCACCATGTACCAAGGTCGTATCGAGTTCAAATCACCAATGTTATGGACTATCGGTTTTATCATCACCTTCTCTGTGGGTGGTATGACTGGTGTTCTCTTAGCGGTTCCAGGTGCGAACTTCGTTCTGCACAACAGCCTGTTCCTGATTGCTCACTTCCATAACGTTATTATCGGTGGTGTAGTATTCGGATGCTTCGCTGGTATGACTTACTGGTTCCCGAAAGCTTACGGCTTCACGCTGAATGAGAAATGGGGTGTTCGTGCCTTCTGGTTCTGGATCACTGGTTTCTTCTTAGCATTCATGCCGTTATATATCCTTGGCTTTATGGGCATGACCCGTCGTCTGAGCCAAAATATTGATCCAACCTATCACGGTATGCTGGTTGCAGCTGCGTGTGGTGCTGGTCTGATTGCTCTGGGTATTGCTTGCCAAGTTATCCAAATTATCGTGAGTATCCGTGACCGTCATGAAAACCGTGATTTAACCGGTGACCCATGGGGTGGACGTACTCTGGAGTGGGCAACTTCTTCTCCGGCACCATTCTACAACTTCGCTGTTGAACCACAGATTCAAACTCGCGATGCTTGGTGGGATATGAAAGAGAAAGGTATCGCTCATAAGAAACCTACTTCATATGAAGAAATTCATATGCCGAAAAATACAGGCGCTGGCGTTATCATCGCTGCATTTAGCTTAATTTTTGGTTTCGCAATGATCTGGCACATCTGGTGGCTGGCAATCGTTGGTTTCGGTGGCATGATTGTTACTTGGATTGCAAAAAGCTTCGACGAAGATGTTGATTACTACGTACCTGTGGCTGAAATCGAACAAATCGAGAATAAGCACTTTGAAGAATTACGTAAGGCAGGTGTGAACGATGTCAACTAATACAATGACTAATCATAATGTAGCCCATGCAGAGCATGGGCACCACGATGCGGGTGCAACAAAAGTATTCGGATTCTGGATCTACTTAATGAGTGACCTGATCCTGTTTGCTAGCTTGTTTGCAACTTACGTGGTTTTATCTGATGGCACTGCTGGCGGTCCTGCTGGTAAAGACATCTTTAGTTTGCAGTTCGTATTAGGTGAAACATTCTTACTGTTATTCAGTAGTATCACCTACGGTTTTGCAATGATTGCAATGCACAAAGAGAAAGTGGCTGCCGTTAACTTATGGCTGTTCATTACTTTCTTATTTGGTCTTGGCTTCGTTGTTATGGAAGTTTATGAGTTCCACGAACTGATCGCTGAAGGCTACGGCCCAGATCGCAGTGGCTTCTTATCTGCTTTCTTCGCATTAGTTGCGACTCACGGTATCCACGTAACTTGTGGTCTGGTTTGGATCATTCTGATGATTATCCAAAACTGTCGTCGTGGTCTGACTGCGGTTAACAAAACCCGTCTGAACTGCCTGAGCCTGTTCTGGCACTTCTTAGATGTTGTTTGGATCTGTGTATTTACCGTTGTTTATCTTCTGGGGGCTATTTAAATGAGTCATGCAAAAGATGCTCATACTGGAGCAAGCCACGGTAGCGTTAAGACATACCTGATTGGCTTTATTCTGTCAGTTATCCTGACTGTAATTCCTTTCTGGATGGTGATGAATGGAACAGCTTCACAAGGCGTTATTCTAGCAACTGTTGTTGGAATGGCTGTTGTGCAAATCCTTGTACACCTTGTTTGTTTCTTACACATGAATACATCATCAGATGAGCGCTGGAACCTGATTGCATTCCTGTTCACTATGCTAATCATCGGTATCGTTGTTATTGGCTCTCTGTGGATTATGTACAACCTGAACATCAATATGATGCTCGACTAAAGAGTTGCCGATATGTTTAAGCAATACCTGCAAGTGACCAAACCAGGAATTATATTCGGAAATTTGATTTCTGTGATCGGCGGTTTTCTGCTGGCCTCTAAAGGGTCAATTGACTACCCGCTGTTTATTGCGACTTTGCTGGGTGTATCATTGGTCGTGGCTTCTGGTTGTGTATTTAACAACTACATCGACCGTGATATTGACCGTATCATGGAAAGAACTAAGAATCGCCCTTTAGTTAAAGGGCTGATTGACCCGAAAGTTAGCCTGATTTACGCTGCTGCATTAGGTATTGCTGGTATGGTGCTGCTACTCGTAGCAGCCAATGCACTGGCAATGCTACTTGCACTCATTGGTTTCATTGTGTACGTGGGCGTGTATAGCCTGTACATGAAGCGTAAGTCAGTTTATGGCACGTTGATTGGCAGCCTATCTGGCGCAGCACCACCGGTTATCGGCTACTGCGCTGTCACAAATGAATTTGACGCTGGAGCCTTAATCCTGCTGTTAATATTCAGCTTGTGGCAGATGCCGCACTCATATGCCATCGCAATTTTCCGCTTTAAGGATTACAAAGCCGCAAACATTCCGGTGTTACCGGTGATCAAGGGCATATCTGTCGCTAAGACTCATATATTCTTGTATATCCTTGCGTTTATGGTCGCAACATTAATGTTAGCGATTAGCGGATACGCGGGCTATAAATATCTGGTTGTCGGCGCTGCGGTTAGCTTATGGTGGCTTGGTATGGCAATTTCTGGTTTCAAAACCGAAAATGACGACCGAGTTTGGGCGCGTAAACTGTTCATCTTCTCCATCGTTGCGATTACTTCGCTAAGTGTGATGATGTCAGTTGACCCAACCGTTACAAGCGATACTGTTATAGCGTTAGTCCGATAATTTATTGCATCATTGACAATAAATGTGTTCAAACGGCGGGGAGTGCAAACTTCCCGCCGTTTTTCTTTGTCTGCGAATATTTTTGTGATGATTTTTATGGTTAAATAGCCGCCTGCTATTAATAAACCAATATTGTCATATAGCAAACTAACTTAACTCATTGATTTAAATTAAATTAATACCAGCACCGCTACAGCCCGAAATAAAAAGAATAGAAATTGAATACTCAAAATAGTTCGTGTTGTAGCAAGGTGGCAAGTGAAACTAATCTCAGGGAGCATACACCAGTATGTGACCTGAGTTAGTGAGCGCTGCCAACACAGCTACAACCCGAAATATGACGAGTATTTATGAACGATAATAAAATGACAGCTTTAGAACTCCGAGCAACTTGGGGACTAGGATCCGTATTCTCCCTTCGCATGCTTGGCATGTTTATGGTGCTCCCGATCCTCACCAGCTATGGGATGCATTTACAGGGCGCTAACGAGTTTTTGATTGGTTTGGCGATTGGTATTTATGGGCTTAGCCAAGCTGTTTTTCAAATTCCTTTTGGTTTAATGTCTGACCGTATTGGTCGCAAACCACTGATTATTTTTGGGTTGCTGATATTTATTATGGGCAGCGTCATTGCCGCATTAAGCGATTCTATTTGGGGCATTATTATTGGTCGAGCTTTACAGGGAGCTGGCGCTATCTCTGCTGCCGTTATGGCCTTGTTATCGGATTTGACCCGTGAGCAAAATCGTACAAAAGCGATGGCATTTTTAGGTATAAGCTTTGGCGTAACGTTTGCTATTGCCTTAGTTTTAGGACCGATTGTAACCCATGCCGTTGGTTTAAGCGGTTTATTTTGGGGAATCACTTTATTAGCCGTCGGCGCTATTTTCGTTACTATCTTTGTGGTACCTAACAATACTCACCATGTTGTAAACCGTGAATCTGCTTTTGTTAAAAGCAATTTAAAAGCCGTTTTACTTAACTCTCAACTTCTCAAGCTGAATGTTGGGATTTTAAGCCTACATACACTGTTAATGTCCAGCTTTGTCGCCCTCCCCTTGATCATGGCCGATGCCGGTTACTTGGCAAAAGATCACTGGAAAGCGTATTTAGTCACCATGTTAGTCGCCTTTGTTTGCGTACTTCCTTTTATTATTTACGCGGAAAAACAGCGCAAGATGAAGCAGGTTTTTCTGTTCTGCATTTTGCTCTTAGCGGCTGCGGAAATTGTTTTATGGCAATCAGGTCGCCAACTTTGGATTATCTTCTTAGGGATCCAACTGTTCTTTATTGCATTTAACGTGATGGAAGCCATTTTGCCGTCCCTGATCAGTAAAGAAGCGCCTGCCGGATACAAAGGCACAGCCATGGGCGTCTACTCCACCAGCCAATTTCTAGGAGTAGCCTTAGGCGGAATTCTGGGCGGTTGGTTGTATAAATTTGAAGGGGCCAGTACCGTATTTATCGGCGGATTACTACTTTGCGTTATCTGGTTCGTTATCAGCTTAACCATGAAACAACCGCCTTACGTCAGCAGTATTCGCATGGTTCTCCCGCATCGTTTTAAAAATATCAGTAAGCTTCAGGAACAGTTAAAAGCCATGAACGGTGTGCTTGATGTGGTTGTGATTGCTGAAGAGATGAGTATTTATATCAAGATTGATAAAAAAGTGGTTAACCGAGCAGAGCTTGAAGCCATTGTTCATGCTTAATCATATGTAATCTTATAAATAACAAATAGCCCGCAATATCGCGGGCTATTTTCAATAACTAAAACACGCTTATCAATTAGTCGCGGAAGTTATTGAACTGGAATGGTTGACCTAAATTGCCGCCACGGACTAACGCCATAACAGCTTGCAAATCATCTCGCGCTTTGCCCGTTACACGCACTTGTTCACCTTGAATTTGCGCCTGCACTTTCAACTTGCTGTCTTTAATCAGCTTAACAACTTTCTTCGCCATACTCGCTTCAATGCCTTGTTTTAAAGTCACTTCCACGCTGTAAGTTTTACCACTATGTACAATATCTTCAGGGACATTCAGCACTGCGCCATCAATTCCCCGTTTTGCCATTTTCTCTCTTAAAATATCAAGCAGTTGTAAAACTTGGAAATCGGATTCACTGGTCACTTTGATAGACTCATTTTTATCGTTCAGTTCAAAGCTTGCAGTGATGTTTTTAAAATCCCAACGGCTAGTAAGTTCGCGCTGAGCATTTTCTACCGCATTGCGGACTTCACTCATTTCAACTTCAGATACAATATCAAATGATGGCATTTTAACGCTCTCCTATAATCAATTGGCTTATAATAGCTTATTTGCCCATGACACTCCATGTTGTCAGATTGGCTCACTTGTATAACACAACTAATTATTTGGATATCCTATTAAAATCGCTATGATGGCGGTTATTAATCCAAATCAACCGCTCTCAGATAGTAGGGAAAATCGATGAAAATAACCCTGATTGGCTGTGGTGCTATTGGTAAACTTTGGTTAGCCGCCCTCTCCTCACAAGGACACGATGTTCAAGGATGGCTGCGAGTTGCTCAATCCGACTTATTTGTTGATGTTAATGGACCTGACGATAAAATTTTCCGCGAATTAATTCCTTGCAATAATCATCAGCATCTACACACAAGCGAATTAGTGATCGTCTGTTTGAAAGCATGGCAAGTTTCGGATGCCTTATTGCCCCTGCTGCCCATTATTCCTGAAACTAGCCCTATTCTCCTACTGCATAACGGATTAGGCACATTGGAAGAGTTAGGCACATTACGCCATCCATTTTTGAGTGGGGTAACAACTCATGCGGCATGGCAAGATAACAACCAAGTTTTTCATATTGCTAGCGGCATCACTCATATCGGCGCCGTCAACTCTCAAGCAGAAGCTTATTACCCTATCGCCAATATTTTGCATGAAGCCCTACCGGATGTGGCATGGCATAATCAAATCCTTAATACTATTTGGCGAAAACTGGTGGTTAATTGCGTGATAAACCCGCTTTCCACGGAACACAATTGTACCAATGGGCAAATCATTCACTATCCAGAACAGATTGTTCGGGTCATAGATGAATGCTGCCAAGTGATGGTTGCCGAGGGATTGCATACAGATAAAGAAGAGATGACTGAGCGCGTCTATGACATTATTCATCAAACCTCAGAAAACTATTCATCCATGCTGCAAGATGTGCGTCATCATCGCAGAACTGAAATTGATTACATCACGGGCTTCTTAATCAAAAAAGCCCGAGCTCATGGCTTAGCTACCCCTGAGAATGACCGTTTGTACCACTTAATTAAAAATAGAGAACAAAGTTATGACAACCTCCGTGCTGATATGCATCGCCAATGGTAGTGAAGAAATTGAAACAGTCACTACTGCCGATTTACTGGTTCGTGCCGGAATACAGGTGACATTAGCCAGTGTGACGGAAGACGGAGCGTTAGAGATAACCGCATCTCGAGGTATTAAACTCGTTGCTGACCTGCCCATCATCCGCGTTGCGGACGAACCTTTTGACGCCATCGTGTTACCCGGTGGTCTAGCCGGTGCAGAAGCTTTTCGTGATAGCCCACTGGTGGTTGAGAAAGTCAGGCGCATGCATTTAGATGGAAAAATTGTGGCAGCCATTTGTGCCGCCCCTGCATTAGTTTTGGAATACCACCAGCTATTTCCTCTCGGAAACATGACTGGTTTTCCAAGCATGCGGGATAAAATTCCAGCCCATAAATGGGTCGATAAACGCGTCTATTTTGATGAGCGAGTAAATTTACTGACTAGCCAAGGCCCTGCGACAGCCTTTGACTTTGCACTGAAATTGATTGAATTATTGCAAGGGCGAGAAACCGCTGCCAATGTCGCCTCACAACTCGTTTTGCCACCGGGCATTAATGATTATCTGGAAGATTAGAAACAAAAAAGCGAGCTAATCAGCTCGCTTTTTTGTTCAATATCACCTGACAACTTACGGGCGATAAACCTTAATATTCTCAAAGCCTTGCTCTTTCAAGTACAACGCTTGCAGACGGCTCATCACGCCACGGTCGCAATACAGCAGGTACGTTTTCTCTTTAGGTAAATCACCGAACTGCGTACCAAGCTTATAGAATGGAATATGTTTAATTTCAATTCCTTCGACCTTCAATGGTTTATCTTCAAACTCATCGATTGAGCGAATATCTAAGATAACTTCATTATCTGCCGAAAGTTGGCTAACCATCTCAACTTCAGGTACTTTCTCAAGACTTTCTTGCGCAATCTCGCGAATATCAATGTTTTGTGCCTGCTCAACGACAGACTCTAAGATACCAAAATCAAAGTTCTCTTCTTCCGCTTCAATACGTGCTTTCACCGCTTTCACGGTTGGGCTTTTCGAAATCACACCGCAATATTCCGGCATGGTTTTCGCGAAATCTTCCGTACCAATTTGACGAGCTAACTTGATAATGTGTTCTTTATCGTGAGAGATCAGCGGACGTAACACTAAGGTATCTGACGCATTATCAATTAAACGTAAGTTAGTTAGCGTTTGGCTAGAAACCTGTCCCAGTGCTTCACCCGTTACGATAGCTTGAACGCCATAGCGCTCAGCCACTTTAGAAGCCGCACGTACCATCATACGTTTTAATACGACACCCATTTGACCGTCATCGACTTTCTCTAAAATCTCAGCCACAACAGGTTCAAAGTTAACGGCAATAAAACGCACTTTATGGGAGCTGCCAAAGCGGTTCCATAAATAGTGAGCAATTTGCTTTACGCCAATTTCATGGGCAGCACCGCCGAGATTAAAGAAGCAGTAATGCACTCGGCAACCACGGCGCATTAACATATAGCTGGAAACCCCGGAGTCAAAACCACCTGAAATCAGTGACAGTACATCTTCTTGTGTACCAATTGGGAAACCGCCGATCCCTTCGATACGCGCTTTCACGAGAATCAAATTATCATCTTCAATTTCCAGATGTACGGTGGTATCAGGATCTTTCAGTTTCACTTTTGCAGAGGCAATATGCTGATTTAAGCCGCCGCCGATATAACGCTCTGCATCAATGGATGAAAATTCGTGTTTACCACGGCGCTTCACACGCACACAGAACGTTTTGTTCTCCACCGATGCCCCGTAGGCTTCCAGTGTCATTTCAAAAATATGGTGTAAACTGGTAAAAGGCTTCTCTTCAACTTCTAAGATGTGGTGGATACCAGGAATACGGCTCAGCATGTCACAAATTTCGTCGTGCTTTGATTCCCCTTTAACACGCACTTCAATGTTATCCCAATTACGGACAACCGAGATCTCTTCGCCAAGACTCTTCAATACATTGCGGATATTACTGGTTAGAATTTTAATAAAACGGAGTCTAACTGTTTGGCTTTTGATAGTGATTTCTGGGAATAACTTAATAATAAACTTCATAGTCGTGGCATGTTCTTGGTTAGTGGGGCAAACGGACGTTGCGAAAAAGTGACTGTCGTGCACTTTACCAGTTGTCAATAAAGAGGCGTATTATAGCACTATCTTGCGTACTGAATCTAAAAACACCAATAATAAATTGTAACCATTGCGAGACTAAGTTAGTCTGCACAATAATTAAAGTTCCCCCCACTTTTAAGTGATTTAACATTAGTGATTAACGATTATGGCTAAAGAAAAATCTCAGCAAGTTCCCACTGTTAGTTTTGAAAACTCCCTTCAAGAGCTTGAGCAAATTGTCGCTCGCCTAGAATCAGGAGAGCTGCCTTTGGAAGATGCCTTAAACGAATTTGAGCGAGGCGTCCAAATTGCTAAGCAAGGTCAAAAAGTCCTCCAGCAAGCAGAACAACGTGTACAAATTTTGCTGAGCGATGACGAAAATAAAGCCCTCGACGATTTCTCACCTGATACAGAATAAATTATGTCCGAACAACACCCAGACACCTTTGTGCGCCAGCAACGCCAAGCTCATGACAGAGTTAATCAATACTTATTAACCTCATTAGATGCGCTCCCTTTTGCTGATTTGCCATTAGCGCAAGCCATGAAATATGGCACTTTACTTGGTGGTAAACGCTTACGCCCTTTCTTAACGTATGCCGTCGGTGAAATGCTGGGCGTTAGCCTTGATAACTTAGATGCGCCCGCTGCCGCTGTAGAATGCATTCATGCTTATTCGCTGATCCATGATGATTTACCTGCCATGGATGACGACGACCTGCGCCGCGGGCAACCAACTTGTCACATAAAGTTTGGTGAAGGTAATGCCGTACTCGCCGGAGATGCCTTACAAACATTCGCATTCCAATTACTCTCCAGCGCCCCTATGCCTGATGTGTCCGATAAAGACCGTATTGCGATGATTGCAGAACTGGCTTATGCCAGCGGTTTAGCGGGGATGTGCGGTGGACAAGCATTGGATCTTGATGCTGAAGGCAAGCGCGTTGATCTAATTTCGCTCGAGCGTATCCACCAGCATAAAACTGGAGCGTTAATTCGAGCCGCTATTCGTCTCGGCGCCTATGCCGCAGGTCATAAAGGTCATCAAGCATTAGCTAGTTTAGATAAATACGCCGAATCTATTGGGCTTGCCTTTCAAGTTCAAGACGATATTCTAGATGTTATCGGAGACAGCGCAGTGACAGGCAAACGCCAAGGTGCTGATGAACAACATGAAAAAAGCACTTATCCATCACTGTTAGGTCTTGAAGCTGCCCAACAAAAAGCCAAAGAGCTCTATCAAGATGCGATCGCGGCTTTAGAATCATTGCAATCTCAAGGTTACAATACAGAGTTATTGAGAGCTTTAGCCAATTTTGTCATTGAGCGCAAAAGCTAACAATATGCTTTGCCTTTTGGTATAGATAAGACTGATAATTATAACATTGATTACCTGAGTAACTTAGAGCCGTTGTGACGACTTATAAAATACGTTCAACACAAAAAAAGCACGGTCAGCAACCGCTCGACGTTAACAGGCATCGCCCTAATTAATTTAAGTAGTGAGCACCTAATGAGTATAGATACCGCGAAATATCCAACGCTGGCACTGGCAGAGACGCCTGATGAACTGCGCCTTCTGCCAAAAGAAAGCTTGCCAAAGCTTTGTGATGAACTGAGACAATTTCTATTAAATAGCGTCAGTCGCTCGAGCGGTCACTTTGCCTCTGGATTGGGCGCCATTGAATTAACTGTTGCTCTACATTATGTCTATAAAACCCCGTTTGATAATCTTGTTTGGGACGTCGGTCATCAAGCGTACCCGCACAAAATTTTAACTGGGCGCCGTGACAGAATCGACACCATTCGTCAAAAAAATGGGTTACATCCATTCCCATGGCGTGCTGAAAGCGAGTACGACATTCTTAGTGTTGGTCATTCCTCAACCTCCATTAGTGCCGGTTTAGGTATGGCTATCGCCGCGGAAAAAGAAGATAAAAACCGCAAAACAGTTTGTGTTATCGGTGATGGCGCCATTACTGCGGGTATGGCTTTCGAAGCAATGAACCATGCTGGGGATGCTGCGCCCGATATGCTGGTGATCCTCAACGACAATGAAATGTCGATTTCAGAAAACGTTGGCGCGCTGAATAACCATTTAGCCCATTTACTTTCCGGCAAGCTATATACCACGCTGCGTGAAGGTGGAAAGAAAGTTTTCTCGAATATTCCGCCAATCAAAGAGTTACTCAAGAAAACGGAAGAACATATCAAAGGCATGGTTGTGCCTGGCACCATGTTTGAAGAATTAGGCTTTAACTACATTGGTCCTGTTGACGGACACGATGTGATTGCGCTGATCCAAACGTTAAAAAATATGCGCGAGTTAAAAGGACCTCAATTCCTGCACATTATGACCAAAAAAGGTCGTGGCTATGAGCCGGCAGAGAAAGACCCAATTAGCTGGCACGCCGTACCTAAGTTTGACCCTGCCACTTTTACGTTACCAAAAAGCAAAGATACCAGACCGACATTCTCCAAAATTTTTGGGGATTGGTTATGTGAAGAAGCTAAAGACGACGATAAACTTATGGCCGTCACCCCAGCGATGCGTGAAGGTTCTGGTATGGTGCGTTTCTCGAAAGAGTACCCAGACCAATATTTTGATGTCGCGATTGCCGAGCAGCATGCTGTCACCTTCGCCGCAGGTCTTGCCATTGGGGGTTATAACCCGATCGTAGCAATTTACTCGACGTTCTTACAACGTGGTTACGACCAAGTGATCCACGATGTGGCCATCCAGAAACTCCCAGTGATGTTTGCCATTGACCGTGCCGGTATCGTCGGTGCTGATGGTCAAACTCACCAAGGATCATTCGATATTTCATTCTTACGTTGCATCCCAACAATGGTGATCATGACGCCAAGTGATGAAAATGAATGCCGTCAAATGCTGCACACTGGCTACCATTATCAAGAAGGTCCTACCGCGGTTCGCTACCCTCGTGGCGCAGGTACAGGGGCTGAGCTAATGCCATTAGCACCGCTTGAAATTGGTAAAGGGATTGTCCGCCGCCAAGGCGAAAAAGTGGCGATCCTCAGCTTTGGGACATTACTGAGTAACGCCTTAGAAGCCGCAGAACAAATCAATGCCACCGTCGTGGATATGCGTTTTGTGAAACCATTAGATGAAGCGCTGATCCTAGAAATGGCCAATACCCATGACCTAATCGTAACGCTGGAAGAAAATGCGATTATGGGCGGTGCAGGCAGCGGTGTGAATGAATTCCTGATGAGCGAGAAGAAAATTCTACCAGTTCTGAACTTGGGCCTACCGGATTTCTTTATCCCCCAAGGTACCCAAGATGAGTTACTAGCAGATCTCGGTTTAGATGCTGCAGGGATCGTGAGTTCCATCAATACTTACCAAAATAAGTAACTTATAAAAAATTAAGGCGTTACCACAAAAGTAACGCCTTAAATCACGGACTAATTCATCTTACTTTTAGCGCATAATTATTGATAATTCTGCACTGCCACTCACCTTACCCGCCACATTATTACCACGAGAATAAAGCTCATACACTAGCTCATTATTAAAGCTAACATTGGTTTGTAGTGCGGTAATTTTAGCTAAATCAATCGGCTTCTGATCTAAGGTAATCGGTGTTTTATTACCATTAACCATGACGTACATTTTGACATACGCACCGGCTTGCTGTTGAGCATTCAATAAGTTCACTTCCAGATTATTGCCTGCGTAGTACTGCGGCTTCACATTGCCTGATAACGAAATCGTCGCGGCGATCTTATTCGCAATTTGATCGCACTGCACCGACATGTTATTTCGCATAGTAGAAAGCAACTCATTACTTTTGCTACTTGCACTATGAGAACCAAAATTAACATAAGATGGTGTATTTAATGTGCAAGTTAGCCCTGATACCGTCACGATAATATTTTCTGTTTTGGGAACAATTTGCCTGGCAGTCGTTCTATTTTGAGGATTTTGAATAACAATGCCAATATCATCATCTAATCGGTAGGTGCCACTACGTTGGTTACCCGTTCCATAAATCAACATACGCCCTGTTGCGGTAACGGTATGGCGTATTGCCGGTGTTGGCGTACTTTGATTGGGGGACCAGAGGCAGTCTCCTATACCTAACTGCTCATTGGTACCAGATCCCCATCCATTAAAATGCCCAGTGATGGTATCGAGGTAGCTATTGTTTGAGTAGTTTCTTCTTTCATCAACAAACACAAATTCAGGTACCATGATCATCTCACCGCCAGCAATAGGCATCCCTCTGACACCATCAATATTGATGACTAACCCCCCACGATCAACACAGTAGTTTATGATTCCATTAAAATTATTATAAAACTGTACATAGTAAAAATTAGCCTTTTCATTCCAAGCGGGTGGGTTCGTCATCCCCGTTAGCGAAGTATTATATTCACCATAAACACCAATCAATCCACGTCCATTCATAACCGTCACTGTTTTGGCAAAACTGGGTATACTCGCCATAAAAGTTAACACACAGCTCAGTAGTAAGCTTTTCCATCCCACTAATATCTTGTTCTTTATTACATTGATTTTCATAAAATATTCATCCAATTAGTGGCATGACAGGGTTAAATTGCGTAATGATGAATAGGCATTTTCTGTGGATTTATCCATATTAAAAGGCGCTTCGCAGCGCTCGGAACCACTTTTACCCCATTTGATAACTATCTGCCCTGACTCTGGCAATCCACTTAAATAAACGCGTCCGTTATCACTTACAATGCCTGAAATGATGGCATCATCTGTATTATCATCTTGGTGCAACGAGGCGATTGCGCCCATTGGAACGTTGTTTGGTTGCTGCAAAGTGATCATCGCTTGATACCCTTTTAAGGTTTTAAAGTTCGCTCTCACAATTGCCCCTTTAGTTGGGTAAAGGTTCAGCGCATTCTCTTTGCTTTCAACGTTCTCAGGTAATGTATTCACATCCAAATTTGCAATATTTTGCGTATAGTCTGATAAATGCGGAATAATACCGTAGCCATTGGCATCGATAACCGTTGAGCCATTATTCACCTTAGTTCCCGCTGCATCTGGGGCATAAACTATGGCTGCCGAATTACCTAAATACTGACTTAGCAAAACACCACCTGAATGGATAACTATTCCACCTGATGCATTGGCATACATCATTTGGCTATCACGACCATAGCTATATCCGCCACCGTAATACCCTTTACTGCCTTGATAGCCCACATTCACCGAGCTTGTCATTTTTTGATCGCGATTATCGCCACTTTCAGTCAGCTGATAACTCAGCTTGTTATCTAATAACTGGCCATTAATACCGACCTGCTGGTAAGTGCGCCCTGAATTATCATGGCTCACTTGGAACGTACTATTAATGTTCTCAATATTCTTGTGTTCACTGAAAATGCTGAATGGAATACTCATATTCACACTAACTTGCTTATTTTCAGGCCAATTTCCATTACCTTCGGTACGGCTAATGCTGTAATCAATGCCATAGTTGATACCACGATAAAAACCGTTATAACCAATACCTAGCGTCGTTACTGTGTCAGATTTACCCCAATAATCACTGCGCATTCCGCGTAAATAGATAGAACCCCATTTACCCAGAGATTGGTTAATATAGGTTTGGAAACTGCTACGCTGGCGACCATTAAGCCACGGTGCAACGTTCTCTTTTAACTGATAACCCACTTGGTTGAAATCCGCAAAACTGTAGTATTCTTTCGTTGAGTAGCGCAGTGCGGTTAAATCAACGGATGTGCCACTTTCTGATAAGTTTTTAGAATAGCGAACACGAAGAGATTGCCCTTGCTTACTTTCATGATTAATTGAGGCTTGTGCGTGGGTAATATCCATGGAAAGCGCACCAAAACTACCGAGTGAAATCCCAGTTCCAACCATTCCGCTCCAATAATGATTTGCCCCGAGTAAACCTGTATACAGAGTGATTGACTTCGGTAAACCATAGATCAGCGTTCCCATAATAAACTGCTGCTCTTTGGAACCGTCCGTGATCCCTCCATCATATTTACCCGTAGCAACTTCATATTTAACTCCGCCAGCACGTTGCATGACGGGCAATGAAGAGAATGCTTGAGTGAATACTCGCGTTGTTCCATCTTCCTCTTGAACAGAAACCTCTAAGTCCCCTGCCGTTCCCGTTGGATAAATATCATTGATGACAAAAGGTCCTGGTGCCACATAGGTTTGATAAATAATATTGCCATTTTGTCTGATGATGATCCGCGAGTTAGACATTGCAACACCACGAATTTCCGGAGCAAATCCACGATCTCCTTTGGACAGCATGAGTTCATTCGATAACAAGCGAACACCTTTAAATGGAACGCTATCAAAGACATCGCTGAGTGTACTGGTTTCCCCAATCACTAACTCAGAATCTAAACGCTGAATGTCCCGTGAAACCGTTATGCGCGAAAACTCGCTTTCCCGATGACTGGTGCTGTAGCCATTGCTCTTGGATTTGTTTTCCATATACTGAAAGTTTGAACGCAAGCGCCACGCCGCCAAGTTAAAACCACCGCTAATATTGGCATACAACGAATCATTGGTATTTTTACCACTTGCACTGGAGCCACTGTGCTTTTGTTTACTTCCATTGACTTGATAATTAAACAAAAACGCAGTGACCCCTTGGTCCAATAAACTCGGGTCTATCGCACCACGCGATTTATGACGCATGGCAACTTGAGGAATATTGATATTGAGATCCAACTTAGATATATCAAACTGAACTTGAGAATCTGGTAGAGCAGCCTCTAAAGACGCAATCGGTTCATCTTTTGGTAAGGATCTTAATGTTGAAATACTCTCAACATTAACGCCATATTCATCTAATAACGCAGGTGTAATTTCCGGCACAATATTTCCCGCCGTATCTGCGGAAAAATAGATCTCTTTTTGCCCTTGATCTTCTTTGTTGATCCTCAGTGTAACCATATAACGCCCCGCCGTTACCGATTCAGAGCGCGTAAATGCAGATAAATCAATGCTATCTACGCTAGTTCCTTCAGGTAGATTTAATAGTGTCGGATCAAAATAAGGTTCTGCCACCGCATTCCCCATGGATAAACAACATGCCAGAGCCAAAGCAATTGGAGAGACGGTAAAAGCGCCATCACGCATTTTAGCTTTCATTCTCGCCTCTCACTTCAACCTTTGTAGGTATGCTGTATTCATTCAACACACGCCATGTAATCGTACCTGATACATTTTTTTCGAGAAAAATAACCTGTTGCCCAAAAGGGGCAATTCCATGGGTGAACTTTTCTACTGGCACCTCATAATCCCCCACTGACAGGCTGGCTAATGTCATAGAGAGTGGCGTTGGATTAGTAATCGTGATTTTGCTGCCTTGCACAGTGACGTCTAACTTTGCGGTTTGAGCATCTAAACGCAATTCTTCAATTTGTTTCGGGCGATACAACATTTTTAAATAAATAGTTGGCGCCAAAATAAATTGTGATGAGGCCTTATCATTCGCGCTAGATTCTGGGATCACTTTCAGTGCAACGTAGAAAACAGTTTCTCTATCGGTAGCGAGCTTTCCATCATTAACACGCTGAATACGCCAGTTAAAACGCTCATTGATATCTAATTTATGTAATGGCGGCGTAATCAAAAAAGCCTCATGACTTTCCCCTTGATGTTCAGTCAAAGGTAAACCGGTTTGAAGATCTGTCGGTACAACCTGCGCCTGGATCAATGCCGCTTTTGAGGTACCATTTTGTAGACCCGCAGAGATCCCTTTGGTATTACTTTCCAAATAGACCAAACGTTCAGGTGAAAAATGAAAACCTTCATTTGTCTCTGAGGCAAATGCATGGCTTAGCGTCATCATTAAAATCCACCCACACAGCGATTTCATTACTGACATAACAGCCCCTTATTCTCCTTCACAGAACCGGAGTAAGGCGCAGTGTCACCACCGTAATCATTGATGGCTTGCCAACGCATCGGAGTTTGTACGGAAATGGATTCTGAAATCGCCAATGTCTGCTGACTAAAAGGTGCCACCATCGTGCCAGCGAATTGAGCAAACACTTGATTACCCACTTTGACTTCGCTGAGCGTAATAAAATAAGGGGAGTGATTCGCTACACATAAACCTTTCGGCGATGTATGAAATTGCAAATTAGCAACGGCAGCATCTGGCGACTGAGTAAATTTAACGGGACGATAAAATAGCTTAATGACTAAGCGAGTACCGATAGATAATTGCGCCGCTGCATTTTCTGTTAATTCAGGAGAAACACCAGGAATAGCAATCGCGCTAAAATAGAAAACTGACTCTCTATCTTGAGGCAATGATTCTGGAGAGCTTTGTAATAAGACTTTCATCGTTTGCTGTTTATTCGCATCTAAACGATATAAAGGTGGAATAACAGAAAACAGTGGCGATTCTTGAGTGCCCGTTGGTGTATTAAATACACCGGACTGAATTAAATAAATGTCATCACTGTCATTGGTTAATGCCACTGATTGCTGAGTGTCGGAATCACTCCAAATAATACGACTTTTTTCTAGACGTAATCCCGCTTGTGCTGAATTAACGTTAATGCTAATTAACAGCACCAATAAATGAGAAATGAAAAATAATGCACCTGTTTTCTTAAACATTTTTGAAAGTATTCCGTTATTTTTATTATTAATAGATTTATCACTCAATAAACGGCTCAATAAGCTAAAACGGTAAACATCATGGTGGCTTTAAATGTGCCTAATTGAATTTTCTGAATGTTTTGACAATTTCCACATGAAAGTGCCGTGACCACTGTAATTTGACTTCCTTGATTGCTGGTCGTAGACAAATCCCAAACTGAATCTCCACTGACCTTATTTTTTCCATCTGCTTTTAATCGAATCCCCACACCGCCTGAAGAGCCACTTTCCTTAAACAGGGCTTCCCCGTTCATGACTTGACTAGGACCAGTCACAATGACTTTGCTACCATTTAATGTTCCCAGTCCTGAGCAGTTAGCTAAGGTTAAAATAACATTACGATTCAGAGCGGTACTGGTACCTAAGTCATTATCAACAATGGTTTGAGGTTTCACTTTTCCATAAGCCACCACACTTTCGGAGAGGTTTACATCGCACGTTCTGCGATATAAATGCGCATCAAAGTTAATACTCACCGAATTTGAGGCAGCAAACATTTCCCCTGTAAAAACGAATAATGAAGCCATAAGAAAATATGAATACTTGTTCATATCACCTCCATTTATGGCATCACAACAGTGAATAAAATGGCCGCTTTCACAGCACCTGCAGTGACGGTGTTATTACCGACTTGGCGAATAAACCCTACCGTAAAAGGTTTTTCTCCATCATTATCCCCTACGGGTAGAAGCACAGAATCACCATTAACGACTGTTTTTCCTGCATTGTAATAACCAGAAAGCTCCTTCACCGCGCCATCTTTCAGCATAAAACCAACGCCTTTGGCGCCTTTTGGATCAGCTGTTAAAAACAAATTGGTATCGGCAGCTGTATTCCCTGTCACTTTTATTTCAGGGCGAGCATTGGTTTCATAGCCCGTACATTTATACGACAAGCTTAATAGCTGGATATCTACCGCATCATTCGCCGCAAATTCGCCCACAGAAGGACGTCGTTTGAATTCAATCAATGAAGGGCTAACCGCAATATCGCACTCTCCTGCATTGTCAATTTCTGCGGTCAACTCTAGGGTATTCGCTGCATTCACTTCAGGTATCGCCACAATGGAAAATATCCCAGCGAAAAGCGCCCATCGATACTGTCCCAGTTTAAGGTTGTGAATACTCACTTCGTCCCCCAAGATCATTGATGACAGCCCAGACTTTTTTGCCTTTTTTCACCGGGGTTGGGTAATCCATACTGCTAAAAGGCGCTATCATGGTGTTATTCATTTCAGGGTTTAACGTCACCGCTTTTTCCCCCACACTCAATGATGACAATGTGATGTAATACGGCGATGGATTAATCACTTTGATTCCGCTCGCTGTCTCTTCAAATGTCAGGCTACCTTGAGCTTGCTCTACCGTTAACGTTAGGTTTTTAGGGCGATAAAAAACTTTAATCACACTCTCTAATGCAATTTTCACTTCACCTTTCATTGCTGCATTCTGCTGCCCAGCATTCTTTTCACTTGCCGCAATGGCTCTAGCATGAAAATAAAAAACTGATTCCCTATCTTTCGGTAATACAGATGCTCCTGCGCCTTCCACTAAACGAACATCGCGCTGCTGGCTTGATGCCAGATAGAACATAGGAGGAAGCACATCTAAAGTTTGGTCTTGCGCCGCACCTTTGGCGGTTTTTGTCAGATAAACCTGAACCAAATATTCTTCCTTCTCTGTACTATTGCGCAGAGTGACAGGGACTGACTGATTTCCTTGGTTGAAAATAACTCGAGTGGCATTGATACCGACTCCAGCCGCAGATGTCGTTCCTATTTGAATAAAAAACAGAGTTGCAAAAATAGGGAGCGTACGGAGTAAAGTGAATAATTTCATGTTTTACCTTCTCGTGATGCGTTACAAAGTGAAATGGCAGAAACCTGCCATTTCACAACAAACTTACTCGTAGCTTACAGAGAAAGTAATCGGCGCTTCGATACGTTGTGAAGCGGGTTTGCTCACAGTTGAGTTCAATGCCACATTCATTGGGATCACAGCAGAACCGCCTTCAGCCAGAGACTTAATGCTGCTTAATTGAACGTTTGTATTTGGCTTTACTTCTTTACCGTCAGCAGTCACTGCCACACCAACAGTTCCTTTTTCAACATTGTTAAATAAAGAAGTATTCGCTGCTAAAGCAGTACCTTTCACGTACATTTGTACGAACTTACCACTTTCACCATCAAACTCTTGGCTGCAGTTGGATAAGCTCATATCAAAATTATGAGTACTACCAGCTATAGTTCCAACCGTTTGAATATCTGAAGAGATAAACGTTCCTAAATCGATATTGGTATTTGTGACGCTTAAATCACATGTCGCAGCAGCAATATTTCCAGTTACTGTCACTTGTGCGTTCGTTGCTGACATTGCTGCACCTGAAAAGCCTAAGCCAGCAGCGATAGATAATACGATCAGATTTTTTTTATTAATTAACATAGTAAACCCTTATTAATAGGCAATATAAAATTGAAATAAATATATTTTTATCAAAACAAAACCGATATGACTTTATTAAAAAATAACAAGCCAAATAAAAATTTAATTTTTCTAAAAAATAAATTAAGGCGTGTTTTATAAAAACTAATTCATGCTTGTTATTTCCCAAGCATACTACTTGAATATTCTTACTCGGTATACGCACCTCAAGAGTCATATCAGTAACAATCTGTAAATTGCCATTTCATAATAAAACCCCAAAAGTACACCCATGATTAGTAAATTCAATTAAAAACCTTAACTTTAATCAACTTTTGATTACATTAAATTAACAAAAACAACCTAAATAATTCATACTTGTGATTTTCGCATTTAAATAAATGAAAATCATTCTCACTTAAATAATAAAATAAATATACCAAACATCACGTATACGTTAATTTGACTAAGTTATTTTTTCTCATAACAGAAAAATAAAAAATAAAATAACCACCCATATTTCGAGTTAATATTGATTCTTTGTTTTTTACATTTTTTAATAAATAGGAAACTATGATGAAAGCATAATTATAGTGAAATTAATTTTTACAAATAACGAATTTTTTATTTTTCATAATAAAAATAAATTTAACTTTATTCATAAAAAATAGAAGTAAAAATAAAAAGTAATTTAGGATAAGAACAAAGCCCTAGTATTTAACTAGGACTTTATTTATCTAAAAAAGATATTTTATCTTTGAAGGAGGGAATTAACTCAAATCAAAAAGGCATCACCTGATAATGCACTAATAGCCAAATTGTCACATAGGCAAATATGGCAGCAATAATGTCATCAATCATAATGCCAAACCCGCCACTGACTCGGCGGTCAAAGATACGGATAGGCCAAGGTTTCCACATGTCGTAAACACGGAAAATCAAAAAGCCGGTGAGAACCCACTGGATACTCACCACAGGGATGGCCATTAACGTGATCCACATTCCAATAAACTCATCCCAAACAATACTGCCATGGTCATGGATCCTCATATCATCGGAAGTGCGTTGGCATATCCAACACCCAAACCAGAATCCAACGACGATAATAACCCAGAGGCTCCATACAGGGAGTTTGTCCATTAGCAACCAAAATGGAATGGCGGCTAATGAGCCCATTGTACCGGGAACAATTGGCGATAAACCACTTCCGAACCCCGTCGCTAGCAGGTGCCACGGATTACGCATATTCAATCGTTTTTTTGCTGCTGCTTTTTCTTGAGCGGTTGCCATGGACATTTTCCTAAACAAAATGATCGAAGCCCTTGAGGTCAACCTCAACAGCTTGGTTATCACAAAAATAACTGATCCCTTCAGATTGAGGCTTGATTTGGCCAATACAGGTAAAACCTGACCCCGTATGAGCAAGCGCTACTTCTAAGGCTCCCCGATTCATTTCAGGTACTGTAAAGCATAGCTCATAGTCTTCACCACCACTTAACGACCAAACTCTTGCTTGCTCCACAGAACAGTTCTGCTTCAACGCATCGGACTGTGGTAGCGCATCGAGATTGATCCTCGCCCCACAACCGCTCGCTTTTAATATATGGTTGAGATCAGAAACTAACCCATCTGAAATATCTATCGCAGATGAAGCCAAATTGCGTAAAGCCTGCCCCTGCAAAATACGCGGTTGTGGGCGTAAATGACGCTCAATCAACCACTCCTTATGCTCAGGGCTTTCAGGCTGTAACCTGTTTTGCAGTATCGCAAGTCCCGCAGCACTATCTCCCAAAGTACCCGTCACATAAATCCAATCACCATTACGTGCACCAGAGCGAGATAACGCTTTGCCAATTGGCACAAGACCATGAACGGTATAGGTTAAACTCATTGGTCCACGGGTCGTATCTCCCCCAATCAGCTGCATTCCATAGTAATTCAGTTGTTCAAACAACATATCGCTAAAAGATTGCAACCATTCATGGTTTACGCTCGGTAGGGTAATAGCTAAAGAGACCCAAGCTGGATCCGCTCCCATCGCAGCAAGATCACTTAAATTTGAAGCTAGGGATTTATAGGCAAGGTCAGCGGGAGAGATATCGGGTAGAAAATGAATACCGGAAACTAGGGTGTCCGTACTCACAGCAAGTTGCTGTTTCTCAGGGATAGTCATTAGCGCACAATCATCGCCAATACCGATGTTAACATCACGTCGGTTTACAGGTTGGCGATTAAAAAAACGTGCGATGAGGTCAAATTCGCCATATGACATGGTAGATTTTCCATTTTCGCTATGCCTAGCTCGTCAATAAACTGAAAAGCCAGACATAAGTACTAGGATAGACTGGAACCCAGCCTACCCATTATGACTTACGTATTACAGGAGGGAACCTGATTATGTTTATTTCTTACGACGTACCGCAGGTGCTGCTTTATCTAACACACCGTTGACAAATTTATGGCTATCTTCAGCACCAAAAACTTTAGCTAATTCAATACCTTCGTTGATAGCAACTTTGAAAGGTACATCTTCTCTATAGCTTAGTTCATACATTGCTACACGTAAAATCGCTTTCTCAACTTGACCTAACTCTTCTAACTGACGAGATAAGTAAGGTGACATTAATTGATCCAGCTTCGTAGCATTGTTTGCAATACCAGAAATCAGCTCACGGAAATAGGTTACGTCAACGTCAGACATGTCCTGTTCAGCAATAAACTCATATTCTACGTCGGCAATAGGATTACCGGATAATTGCCATGAATAGATGGCCTGTACAGCACACTCACGAGCGCGGCGACGAGCAGCAGGTTTCACAAGATTCCCCTTAAATAAAAAAAACTACACAGCATATCTCGAACTCACAGAGCCCGAGATATGGCGCGTATTATTTGCCTTTTACAGCTTTAATCACATTAATCATTTCGAGAGCGGTCAGTGCAGCTTCTGCACCTTTGTTACCTGCTTTAGTACCAGCACGCTCAATGGCTTGCTCGATATTTTCAGTGGTTAATACACCGAAAGTCACAGGAACTTCGCTATTTAATGCAACATGAGACAGACCTGAGCTGCACTCACCCGCAACAAATTCAAAGTGGGCAGTACCGCCACGAATAACAGTACCTAATGCGATAACTGCATCATATTTTTTGGTTTCAACCAATGCTTTCACGGTCAGTGGTAATTCATAAGCACCTGGCACCCAAACAACGGTGATGTTATCTTGAGCAACTTGGCCAATACGCTCTAACGCGTCAACAGCACCGTCCAGCAGGCTATCATTAATAAAGTTGTTAAAACGAGCGATAGCGATAGCAACACGCGCTTTTGGCGCAGCAACAACACCTTTGATTACGTTCATAATCTTCCTCAAATATTAATTACAACCCGCGGGGCGCGGATTTTATCACATTCTTTAGGTAACCGTACGAGTGAATTTCAGCAAACCGCTAAAAAAACACATTTACCATACAGGCCGTAACCTGACGCGAAGGTCATTTCCGACTTTCTCAACGTCAGTAAATTCAAATTGAGGCGCATCTGATAATGCGCTTAATTCAGGGAGACTCACTAACCCACGCGCAGTATCCCCAAGTAATTTAGGGGCGATATAGACGATCAGTTCGTCGACTAAACCGAGTTTTAATAACGAACCTGCAAGCTTAGCACCCGCCTCTACCCAAATACTGTTCACATTACGTTTCGCTAATTGCATCATCAAAATCACTAAGTCGATGCCATTATCATCAGCAGGAATAGCAAGCTGTTCGACATTTCCCTGCCATGTTTCTGTGGTATCCGGCGTTGGGCGAATTAGCCAGCATTCACCGTCTAACTGCGTCACTTTGTGTTCAGGTTTCACGCGATTGTGTCTATCTAACACGATACGAATAGGTTGGCGCAGCTTTTCTTCTGGGTATTGAGCTTGAACATCCGCAGGTAATTCGTTCCAGCGCACCGTTAATGCAGGGTCATCAGCAAGCACGGTATTACTGGTACTTAAAATAGCGCTGGCTTGAGCACGTAGAACTTGAACATCTTTACGCGACGCAGGGCTAGTAATCCACTTGCTTTCCCCATTCGCTAATGCGGTTTTGCCATCTAATGATGCAGCAAGTTTTAATTGAATATAAGGAAATGCGGTACGCATACGTTTTAAAAAGCCACGGTTTATTGCTTCGGCTTCTTCCAACAAAATATTACTAGCAGTTTCTATTCCCGCTTGGGATAGCATAAATAAGCCGCGGCCAGCCACTTGAGGGTTAGGGTCTTGCATTGCAGCGACTACGCGGGAGATCCCCGCATTAATTAATGCTTCCGCACAAGGTGGGGTGCGACCGTGATGGCTACAAGGCTCAAGAGTCACGTAAGCTGTCGCGCCTTTCGCTTTATCACCCGCCATTCGAAGCGCATGGACTTCCGCATGCGGCTCTCCTGCTTTTTGATGATAACCTTCGCCGACAATTTCACCTTCGCGCACAATCACGCAACCCACATTGGGGTTCGGCGATGTAGTAAAACGCCCTTTTTTTGCCAATTCAAAGGCCCGGGCCATGTAGATACGGTCTTGTTCAAGCATCGGTATTAGTCCTGTAACTTGGCAATTTCTTCGCCAAATTCACGTACATCTTCAAAACTACGATAGACCGAGGCAAAGCGAATGTAAGCCACTTTATCGAGTTTTTTGAGTTCATCCATCACCAAATTACCAATTAACTTCGAGGGAACTTCGCGTTCGCCAGTCGCTCGTAGGTGGGATTTAATAGAAATTATGGCTTGATCGATAGCATCAGAACTGACAGGGCGTTTTTCTAGGGCTTTCAACATGCCTCTGTTGAGCTTTTCTTCATCGAAAGGCTCGCGAATGTCATCACTTTTAATTACCCGAGGCATAACAAGTTCCGCCACTTCAAATGTAGTGAAGCGTTCATGGCAAACCAAACACTGGCGGCGCCTGCGCACTTGTGAGCCTTCACCAACCAGACGCGAGTCAATCACTTTCGTATCTACAGCTGAGCAAAATGGGCAATGCATAGGAATTCCTGATTCTATTTTTGTAGGGTAGATAGTGTAACTCAGACCTGAAATGAAAAACACCCTGAGGATTATTTATCCGCAGGGTGTTTATGATACACGAGTGTCTGTATTCGTTATGGTAATAAAGACTCTTGATCTGCGCCTTCTTTCTCGACTTTCGCCTGAATTAAGTGCTCACGCTTCATACCCATCTTCAGTGCTAATGCAGAAGCCACATAGATAGATGAAATCGTACCAATCGTCACACCGATTAACATAACCAGTGAGAAGCCTTCTAACATCGCGCCACCAAACAGATACAGCATCAGAACCACTAATAATGTCGTTGCTGATGTCATGATGGTACGGCTCAATGTTTGGGTCAAAGAGACGTTCATGATTTCGTACGGTGTACCGCGACGGATCTTACGGAAGTTCTCACGAATACGGTCAGATACCACGATACTATCGTTAAGGGAGTAACCGATAACCGACATCAATGACGCCACGATAGTCATATCAATCTCAATGTGGAATAGAGACAGAATACCTAAAGTGATCACCACGTCATGAGCCAATGCCAATACGGCACCTGCCGCTAAACGCCATTCAAAACGGAAGCCAACGTAAATCAGGATACAGATAAGCGCTGTTAATAACGCTAATGCCCCTGTTTGTGCTAACTCAGCACCTACGCTTGGTCCCACGAATTCAATACGCTTAACCGTCGCTTGCTCATCAACGTTTTTATTGATGATAGTAATGATCTCTTTACCAACCTCTTGACCCGCTATGCCTTCAACCGGCGGTAAACGGATCATGATGTCTCGGCTACTACCAAAGTTCTGAATTAATGGATCTTTATGGTTCGAGTTAGACAGGCTATCACGAATTTTATCCAAATCAGCAGGCTGACTAAGGTTGATTTCAATGACGGTACCGCCCGTAAAATCGAGTCCCCAGTTAAAACCTTTAACACCGATAATCACACAAGAAGCGATCAGTAAAATGATAGAAATGCTAAAGGCAACGTTGTCCCAGCGCATAAAGTCATAGACTTTACGACCATAGTTCAATTGTTCAACAGTATAATCCTGTGCCACAACGTGCTCCTTAAATTGACAGCTTGTTAATACGTTTACCGCCGTATAGCAGGTTCACGATTGCACGTGTACCAACAATAGCTGTAAACATAGAGGTTGCGACACCAATCGCTGTCGTAATCGCAAAGCCTTTAATCGAACCAGTACCCACTGCATACAGAATTATTGCGGTGATTAAGGTCGTTAAGTTTGCATCGGTAATACTTGAGAAGGCGCCTTTATACCCTTCGTGGATCGCTTGTTGCACTGAGCGTCCGTTACGAAGTTCTTCTTTAATACGTTCGTTTATGAGAACGTTGGCATCGACGGCAACCGCAAGGGTTAGGACGATACCGGCAATACCTGGCATAGTCAGTGTCGCCCCTGGTAACAGAGACATCACACCCACGATTAAGACCAAGTTAGCCATCAGAGCACTACTCGCGATCAGACCAAATTTACGATAGTAAATAATCATAAACAGGATAGAGGCCAACAGACCCGCGATACACGCTTTCAGACCTTGCTCGATGTTTTGCATACCCAATGTTGGACCGATAGTACGTTCTTCAACAATTTGGATTGGCGCAATCAGAGCACCAGCACGCAACAGTAAAGATAATTGACGCGCTTCGTTCGCGTTATCAATTCCCGTAATACGGAATTTGCTACCGAAACGAGCTTGAATACGCGCGGCGTTAATCACTTTTTCATCTTTAACTAAAATCGCACGGCCTGCGGCATCTTTTTTACCACTGTCTTTGTATTCAACAAACAGGGTTGCCATCAGCTTGTCTTGGTTGTCACGAGTAAAGTCAGACATGATTGAGCCACCGGCACTATCAAGGCTAATACTGACTTGCGGATAACCATTTTCATCAGTTTCAGATGTAGAATCAGTAATATGGTCGCCCGTTAAGACAACACGCTTATACAGAACATAAGGCACGCCATTACGATCAGACTTAAGCTCTGAGTCACCCGGAATTCGTCCACTTTCTGCCGCTGCGCTATCTACACCAGTATTCACTAAGCGGAATTCTAAGGTTGCAGTTGCGCCTAAGATTTCTTTTGCGCGCGCAGTATCTTGGATACCCGGTAATTCAACAACAATGCGATCCGCACCTTGGCGTTGAACAAGTGGTTCAGCAACACCTAATTGGTTAACACGGTTACGAATGATCGTGATGTTTTGAGAGACGGCATAGTTACGCGCTTCACGTAAGCGCTCATCAGTCATAACAGCAATCATGGTGTTATCGCTGCCGTCAGAAAATACTAAATCTGGGTATTTACGCGCCAGTGTTTTCTCAGCAAGACTGCGATCGTCAGCGTTACGGAAGCGAACTTCAACGCTGTAATCACTGCCTTTACGAATAGAAGAGTACGCAATACCTGCTTGGCGCAAGTCATTACGCAAACCATCCATGTTTTGTTCCTGCAATTTACCTAATGCAGTGTCCATATCAACTTCCATCAGGAAGTGAACCCCACCACGTAAGTCCAGACCCAGCTTCATCGGTTCACCACCGAGAGCTTCAAGCCATTTTGGTGTAGCAGGTGCAAGGTTTAATGCAACAACATACTGGTCACCCAGTGCATTCATGATGACTTCACGAGCACGTAACTGAACGTCAGAGTTGTTGAAACGGGCTAAAATTGCCCCATTTTCGAGAGCAACAGATTTGCTCTGAATTTTGTCTGTTTCTAAAGCTTTTTGGACTTGGATCAGCGTTTGTTCATTGGCGGCGGTTCCCCGCACGCCAGTGATCTGAACAGCCGGATCCTCACCATATAGGTTTGGAAGTGCATACAGCAAACCGATGAGGATCGCAGTGATCAACATCAGATACTTCCATAAAGGATAACGGTTTAGCACGGCAGTTCCCTTCGGGAAAATTCAGAATTAGATTGCTTTCATTGTGCCTTTAGGTAGAACAGCAGCAACGAAATCACGTTTGATAGTTACTTCAGTGTTCTCACTCAGTTCAAGAACAACATAACCTGTTTCAGACACTTTAGTCACACGACCGATTAAACCACCAGTGGTTAAAACTTCGTCACCCTTAGCGATTGATTCCATCAGTTTACGGTGATCTTTAGCACGTTTTTGCTGTGGACGCAGGATCATGAAATAGAAAATCAGCGCGAAAACAACCAGCATAATAATCAGAGAGTACGGGCTACCTTGAGCGGGTGCGCCTGCTGATGCCGCTGCTTCAGAAATAAAAAAACTCATTCAACTTTCCTCATTGTTATTGAAAGCAATTTCAAACTTACACTTTAACTAGTTCAAGTTACATAAAATACATCAAACCATCATGTAACTAGAACCAAAAACTATAATTTGCACTAAATAATTCTTTTGGCTGATGCCAATAACCACAATCAGCTGCAAGAACGAAGGGTACAGCCCGATATGCTACACAGTTCGGGCTAACTTCGCACTTTAAATTCACTCTCTATTTAATGAAGGCTGGGCTTTGCCAATCTTCTGATAGAAATCCGCAGCAAACTGCTCAAAATTACCCGCTTCAATCGCTTGGCGAATACCCGCCATCAAGCGTTGATAGTAACGTAAATTATGGATGGTATTGAGTCGTGCACCCAAAATTTCATTACAACGGTCAAGATGATGCAAATACGCGCGGCTGTAATGACGACAAGTATAGCAGTCACACTCTGCATCGAGAGGTGATGTGTCTGACTTATACTTCGCATTACGGATTTTTACCACGCCACTGGTGACAAATAAATGCCCGTTACGTGCATTTCGTGTCGGCATCACACAGTCAAACATATCGATACCACGACGTACACCTTCCACTAAATCTTCCGGCTTACCAACGCCCATTAGGTAACGTGGTTTTTCTGCCGGAATTTGCGGGCATACATGCTCTAAAATACGGTGCATATCTTCTTTTGGTTCGCCGACTGCTAAGCCGCCTACAGCGTACCCATCAAAGCCAATTTCCACCAGCCCTTTCACTGAGATATCGCGTAAATCTTCGTAAACACTGCCTTGGATAATCCCGAACAACGCATTTTTATTGTTCAATTCATCAAAGCGCTGACGGCTACGCGCAGCCCAACGTAATGACATTTCCATTGATGTCTTTGCGTAATCCCAATCTGCTGGGTACGGCGTACATTCGTCGAAAATCATCACGATATCGGAACCGAGGTCATACTGAATTTCCATCGATTTTTCGGGGCTTAAGAAGACTTTTTCACCATTAATTGGATTACGGAAATGAACGCCTTCTTCTTTAATCTTACGCATTGCGCCAAGGCTAAAGACTTGGAAGCCGCCTGAGTCTGTTAAGATAGGGCCTTGCCATTGCATGAAATCGTGCAAGTCACCATGTAATTTCATGATTTCTTGACCTGGACGCAACCATAAATGGAAGGTATTACCCAGTAAAATTTGAGCTCCGGTTTCTTTCACTTCTTCAGGAGTCATTCCCTTAACCGTGCCGTAAGTTCCTACTGGCATGAACGCCGGAGTTTCTACCACGCCGCGTTCAAAAATCAGGCGACCACGACGCGCATTGCCGTCGGTTGTCTGTAATTCATATTTCACGTTTTATCTCCTAGCATCAGAAAAACAGTCTGGTGCTATTGGTTACTGAATCTAAGCAAGCAGCTACGCCGCCACTTATTCTTGTTCTGCCGAGCCGACTTGCTCAAAACGAGCATTGGCGTTTGGCGTAATAAACATGGCATCACCATAACTAAAGAAACGGTATTTTTGCTCAACAGCTTCTTTATAGGCTTGCATGGTGTTTTGATATCCCGCAAACGCAGAGACCAACATAATTAATGTGGATTCTGGTAAGTGGAAGTTAGTGATCAAGGCATCAATCACTTGATATTCATAACCCGGATAAATAAATATCTGAGTATCATCAAAGAATGGAGCAATTAAAGCGTTTTCGCTGGCTTTCGCGGCACTTTCGAGTGAACGAACTGACGTTGTTCCCACAGCAATCACACGATTTCCACGCGCTTTACACGCCAACACGGCATCGACCACCTCTTGCGGAACCTCTGCATATTCAGAGTGCATAATATGGTCTTCGATGGAATCAACACGCACCGGTTGGAACGTTCCCGCCCCGACATGCAGTGTTACAAATGCCATCTCAACGCCTTTTTGGCGTAATGCTTCTAATAAAGGCTCATCAAAGTGTAAACCCGCTGTTGGTGCAGCAACCGCTCCCGGACGCTGGCTATACACGGTTTGATACAACTCTTTATCAGACTCTTCATCTGGACGGTCGATATACGGAGGTAATGGCATGTGACCAATTTGGTTAAGGATGCTTAATACATCACGTGCATCATCAAAGCGCAGCTCAAACAGTGCGCCGTGACGAGCGACCATTGTCGCATTCACACTTTCATCTTCACCCAGTAGCAGCGCTGTGCCTTCTTTTGGTGCTTTAGAGGCTCTAACATGAGCCAAAACACGATGTTCATCGAGCATACGCTCAATCAAAACCTCAATTTTACCGCCACTCGCTTTACGACCAAACAATCTGGCAGGGATCACGCGAGTGTTGTTGAACACCAGCAAATCCCCTGGCTCCAATTTTTCAAGAATATCGGTAAACACACCATGCGTGAGCTGTCCCGTGGCACCATCAAGACCAAGTAAGCGACATGAGCTACGCTCAGCCTGAGGATAGTGGGCAATAAGTTCTTCTGGTAATTCAAAAGTAAAATCGGATACACGCATTGTATTGACATCAATCTAAAAAAATAAGGCGACTAGTCTAGTGCTGCACTGCCTTTGGCGCAAGAAATAAGCGCCATTTTGTATAAAAAAGAATCAATATTGTACAAATATTTTCTGAAACCGCACGGAATGTGTCGGCTGCCTTTTTTCTTTCAATTTTTCGTTTCTGACATTTTTCGTTTATAGTATCGATATGAACTATCTTGCTCATCTTCATCTTGCCCATCTTGCCAAAAGCTCCCTATTGGGAAATATGATGGCAGACTACGTACGCGGTAATCCTGCGGGAGCTTATTCTCCTGAAATTGTTGCAGGGATCCGTATGCACAGAGCCGTAGATAGAACCACCGATACCCATCCGCTCGTCAAACAAGCTCGTCAGCTATTTCGCGAAGAATACCGCAGAGTCGCACCTATCACCTTGGATTTAGTCTGGGATCATTTTCTTTCTCGGCATTGGGAGCGTCTCGTTCCCTCACATTCACTCTCTGATTTTGTGCATTTTGCCAGGCAAACCATTGAACCGGATTTGTGTCATACCCCTGAAAAATTTCAGGAGTTAAATGAGTATCTCTGGCCTCAACAATGGCTGACACGATACGCAGAAAAAGCGTACATCGGTAAGTCACTTAATGGCATGGCAAGACGCCGTCCTAAACTTGCGGCTCTAAGTGGCTCATTCGATGATTTTCTACTTAATTATCTAGAGCTTGAACATATTTTCTTTCAGTTTTATCCACAAATGATTGAGACAGCAAAACAGCAACTTTTTGCCCAAGAGCTCACATTACATGCATCCGAATAAATTAAAACTTGCACTTTAATGGAATAAAACTATCTTATTGATATTAATCTGCCAAATTGATACCATTGATAGGTAAAAGCTATCATATCAATTGGTTTTAATGTCTTTATTCTCCAAAGATAAAACCTTATCCTTAGGTTATATTTATCCGCATGCCCCATTTCGATTGCGGAGATAGAAACCCTTAAAACTCATAGGAGTACATTATGGTTCTGGTTACACGTCAAGCCCCTGACTTTACTGCTGCAGCTGTTCTTGGTAATGGTGAAATCGTTGAAAACTTCAACCTGAAAAAACACCTGAACGGTCGCCCAGCTGTGATCTTCTTCTGGCCAATGGACTTCACTTTTGTATGTCCTTCAGAACTGATTGCATTCGACCATCGCTATGAAGAATTCAAAAAACGCGGCGTAGAAATCGTTGGTGTTTCTTTCGACTCAGAATTTGTTCATAACGCATGGCGTAAAACTCCTGTTGATAACGGCGGTATCGGTGAAGTTAAATATCCGATGGTTGCTGATATCAAACGCGACATCATGAAAGCTTACGGCATCGAGCACCCTGAAGCGGGCGTTGCTCTGCGTGGTTCTTTCTTAGTTGACAAAAACGGTGTTGTTCGTCACCAAGTAGTTAACGACCTGCCATTAGGCCGTAACATCGACGAAATGTTGCGTATGGTTGATGCGCTGCAATTCCACGAAGAGCACGGCGATGTTTGCCCAGCTCAGTGGGAAAAAGGTAAAGAAGGCATGAACGCATCTCCAAAAGGCGTTGCTGCTTACCTGACTAAGAACGCAACTGGTCTGTAATTTGACCTGTTAAGTTTTCAAGTGCCGGCTTAATGCCGGCATTTTTGCATCTATCCCTATCTAAAATTTTTTCCTACCGCGTTAACACTTTTTCACTTTTGTTATTCAATCCCTCAAACCATTCATGCTATATCTGGATGATACAAATATTTAACAAATTATTTATTTGTATTACATCTACGCGTTACTTCCTCATTTAATCGGGAGATACCAATGATAAAAAATGCATGGCGCCCTTCTTTACTACTGATTTCGTTACTAACTTCAAGTCAACTTTATGCTGCTTCAGAACCTGCCGTTGAAGCAACAAAAGGCATGGTTGTCTCCTCTCAACACCTTGCTTCACAAATTGGTGCTGACATTTTAAAAGCCGGAGGAAATGCGGTTGATGCGGCAGTTGCAGTGGGTTATGCCCAAGCAGTCGTTAACCCTTGCTGTGGCAATATTGGTGGTGGTGGTTTTATGACACTGCACCTTGCGGATGGTAAAGATATCTTTATTAACTTCCGAGAAACAGCCCCAAAAGCCGCCAGCGCTGATATGTATTTAGATAAAGACGGCAAACTTATCAAAGATGCCAGCCTATATGGCTACCTCGCATCGGGTGTACCGGGTACAGTGAAAGGCTTAGATTATGCCCTTGAAAAATATGGCACCATGAGCCGCCAACAAGTAATGGCGCCCGCGATTAAACTGGCTCGAGAAGGCTTTGTCCTAACCCGTGGTGATACCGATGTGCTCGACACAACGACCGAACGCTTCAAACAAGATCCCGAAGTAGCTCGGATCTTCTTAAAACCGGATGGAAGTGCTTACCAACCGGGAGACTTGCTGGTACAAACCGATTTGGCAAACACGCTGGAAAAAATCGCCAATAAAGGCCCTGTTGCATTCTATGAAGGCGATATTCCTAAAATTGTAGAAGCTGCATCGAAGAAAAATGGCGGGATCCTAACAGCTCAAGACTTTGCTGATTACTCCATTTCAGATACCACTCCCGTTAGCTGCACCTACCGTGGTTACAAATTTATCTCTGCACCACCACCAAGTTCGGGCGGCGTAACTATCTGTGAAACCCTCAATATTTTAGAAGGTTATGATCTCAAAGAGATGGGCTTCAACTCCGCTGAATACATTCATACGCTGACTGAAGCGATGCGCCACGCCTATATGGACCGCAATACATTCTTAGGTGACCCTGCATTTGTAGATAACCCGACAGGTAAGCTACTCAGCAAACAATACGCCGCTGATCTGCGCAAAGAGATTGTGCCAAATAAAGCGACACCATCCACTGAAGTTCAACCGGGAATAGGACCTCACGAAAAACCAGAAACGACCCACTATTCGGTCGTAGATGACAAAGGCAATGCCGTTTCAACCACTTATACAATCAATGGTCGATTTGGCTCTGTAGTGATTCCGCCAGGTACAGGTTTCTTCCTGAATGATGAAATGGATGATTTCACCACCAAAGTGGGTGAGAAAAATCTGTATGGCTTAGTACAAGGGGAAAGAAACTCTATCGCCCCCGGTAAGCGCCCACTATCATCAATGAGTCCGACAATTGTCACTAAAGATGGCAAAGTCTTCTTAGTACTCGGCTCTCCAGGAGGCTCAAGGATCATTTCAATTACCTTGCAAACTGCACTAAACATTATTGACCACGGCATGCCACCACAAGAGGCGGTAAATGCCCCTCGCATTCACCATCAATGGCTGCCTGATGAGGTTTATTATGAGCAACGCGGCGTGTCTAAAGACAGTTTAGCGTTACTCGATAAGATGGGTTATAAAATGGTAGAGCAGACCCCATGGGGCGCTGCTGAGCTAATTATGATCGGTATTCCTGACGGTGCGGGTGTGAGTGCGAAATCTTCCGGCAACGACTCTGCCGTTTCTGGCAAAGTCCGTGAAGGCTTTATTTACGGATCTAACGATGTTCGCCGCCCTGCGGGCAGTGCGGTGGGTGTGAATTAGTTAGTCGATAACTAAAATGAAAAATGCCAGTGGATTTATCATCTACTGGCATTTTTTTAGGAATTTACAATATATTATGCGTGCTTATGATGCTGACTTGATGGTGTGATAAGTCTGTCACATAGCGCAGCAACCACTAACACAACCACCGATGGTAATAACCACGCTAAATCTTGCTGATATAATGGAATAGACGTCATCCAGTCTGGGATATAAGTCTTCAAGTTATCAGAGGCTTTCACTGCACCAATCAAACCGACCACAAAGCTTGTTAACATCGTTGGAGCAATCACGATGGTTGGGTTTCGCCACCACTTCAACGTAAAGCTCATTAAAATCAAAACGATACAAGGTGGATAAATCGAAACCAATACCGGCAATGAGAACGCAATCAGCTTACTCAGTCCTAGGTTTGAAATCACCATAGAAAACAAGCCTAAAATCAATACCAATTTACGGTAAGAGATTGGCACATAGCGGCTGAAGAACTCAGCACATGCGCAGGTTAGCCCTACAGCAGTTACCATACAGGCAACAAAAATCAACACCGCTAAGAAGAAGCTACCGTAGTTACCGAACGTGTATTGAACATATTCGTGAAGAATATCAGCGCCATCAGCTGGATTTGGAATCAATGATCCACTATTTTCGCCCAGTTTAAACAACGATAAATAGACCAGAGTTAATAATACCCCAGCAATTAAACCTGCCCACATGGTATAGCGAGTTAATAATGATGAGTTTTCAATACCGCGGGAACGGGCCGCATTCACAATGACAATACCAAAAACCATGGCACCTAATGTGTCCATCGTTAAATAGCCATTAATAAAGCCATTGGAAAATGCCATATTTTGGTATTCAGGGGTTGCCAGAATCGGTTCTCCAGCAGGCCACATAACCGCAGCAACGCCTAAAATTGCCAGTGCCAACATTTTGACTGGTGCCAAAATGTGCCCAACGCTATCTAGCAATTTACCTGGGTATAACGAAATACCGATTACCAGTACAAAATAGATGGCGCTATAAATCAGCAGTGATATTTCCGATTCACCGCCCAGCAATGGTGCAATACCCACTTTATAAGAAACGGTTGCCGTTCTTGGGGTCGCAAAAAGAGGCCCCACCGATAAATATGCAACGATAGCTAATAGCAGACCGGCAGTTTTACCAATTGGCGTGCTGAGCGCTTCAATACCGCCCCCCACTTTCGCCAATGCAACGACGGTAAGAACAGGAAGACCGACACCTGTGACTAAGAAGCCAAGTGCCGCAGTCCAAACTTGTTCACCGGCTTGTAAACCGACCATTGGCGGGAAAATAATATTTCCAGCCCCAACAAACAGCGCAAAGGTCATAAAACCTAAGGCGAGGATATCTCTGGATGATAAACGATGAGCCATATTATGTTAATTTTTAGTAAATTATGAAATAAAAATAGGTCACTTCATCCGTAACCTATTGGAACATATATGACGAAATAGAGTTCTGATCAACATTACATTAACAATACAAAATGCATGTCTTGGTTAGCTTTGCAATACTAAACATCAAAAAACAGTAAAAATCGCCAATAACTGGCGACAAGTAAAACTTTTATAGGGAAAAAAGGCAAGAGCAAACCCGAAAACAAGAACAATGCACCAAACTAAATTTAAGAACCAGTGATTACTGTCAGTAAAATTGCAATATCCCGTATATATTCAGGCTAAAAAATCACCAATAAAACATTTTTTAACCATACCGAAGAAATGTTCACAGAATAAGATGAAGAAAATTGCAGGATAAAATTGAAAATATAGCGTAGGCGTTAGAAATAGCACCAATATAGGATGAAATACAAAACAAAAAACCTTGCTAATATGATGATTTTATTAGCAAGGTTTCGGTTTTCTGATTATTTCGCGCTTAATGTATTCACTTTCTTGTCTGACACAATAAACACTGGCGGTAATGTGAATGAAAACTCACTGCCCTTACCAACCTGACTGGTTACTGAGAGCTGGCTACTATGATGCTGAATCGCATGCTTAACAATCGCTAAGCCCAATCCTGTTCCGCCGCCACCTTGCCTTGAACGCGCTTTATCCACACGATAAAAACGCTCTGTTAAGCGAGGAAGGTGCTCGGCTGGAATTCCCGGACCATTGTCACTCACACTAAACTGGGCACCATTACTGGTTCGCTGCCATTTCACCTTAATTTTCGTACCATCTGGCGTATGGTTTATGGCGTTATACACTAAGTTAGCAACCGCGCTTCGTAGCTGTTCTTCATTTCCATGAACTCGAAGTTTTTCATCAATACTGAATTCAAACTCGTGCCGCCCTTGGCTTAAGCTAATCGCTTCTTGTTCAATCATCTTGAGAATGACCGGCATATTAATCTGTTCGTCTAGATTAATTTGAGGGGCAACCTCTATACGGGATAATTGCAGCAATTGCTTCACTAGGTTATCCATTCGATGAGTCTGTTCTTGCATCACCGACAACGCTTTTTTATTCATCGGTGAAGTGCCTTCTTGATCATCCATAACTTCAAGATAGCCTTGGATAACGGTCAATGGCGTACGTAACTCATGGCTCACGTTAGCAAAAAAGTCTCTACGTGCTTTTTCTAGACGGCGTTTTTCAGTCACATCTCGAGCCACCATCAAAAGCTGATCACTCGCATATGGTAAGATCCGAAACTCAACAATTTCGCCACTATTAAGCTCAATCGTCAGTGCTTGGTCATAGTTTTTCACGGTGAAATAACGACTAAAATCAGGATAACGTAGCAAGTTAAAAATATGCTGTCCGTTATCCTCAGGCCAGCGAAAGCCTAGAAGCTGTTGAGCGTGGCGGTTACACCAGAAAATATTGCCTTCGGTGGTCATAATTACCACCGCATCAGGCAAGGATTCAGCTCCGCTGCGAAAGCGCTTAATCAACTGACCTAATTCACGGCGACGCTTACGATTGCGCTGCTGCATCTGATAGATACCATAAAATATCGGCTCCCATCCCCCCTTGCCATCCGGCGGCAGCATACTTCTATCCAACCAGAGCCAATCTGAAAGTTTTAGCAGGTTATATCCGTGCCAAATGAGTGCTGCGAGCAGTGAAATCACTAATAGCCACGGAAGATGCCCAATAAAAACAGACAGTATCAATGCGGGTAAAATAAATAAAAACAGCCCCCAAATCAGCTGTTTTAAGGATAAGCGTTCAAGCACTCATGTTTCTCCCTAATGGTTTCTCAATAGCGAACAGAGAAGCGGTAGCCAGTACCACGAACCGTTTGCACCATCTTATCATGCCCATCTAACTCTAACGCTTTTCTTAAACGACGAATATGCACATCCACCGTTCTGTCTTCCACATACACGTTTGCGCCCCAAACATAGTTGAGTAACTGTTCGCGGCTATATACTCGCTCTGGATGGGTCATAAAGAAGTGAAGTAACTTGTATTCGGTAGGCCCCATATCAATGGGAATTTCTTTGCTGGTAACGCGATGAGAAGTAGGATCAAGAACTAACCCGTTCATCTCAATAATGTCTTCTGTCGCCATTGGAGAGATACGTCGTAAAATGGCTTTAACTCGAGCTATCAATTCTTTTGGTGAAAATGGTTTGATTAAATAATCATCCGCACCCACTTCTAATCCTTTCACGCGATCTTCTTCTTCGCCCCTTGCAGTTAGCATCATCACGGGGACATCACGCGTGGCGCTATCACGCTTCATATGTTTAATGACTTGGATACCGGAACCACCGGGGATCATCCAGTCCAACAACACTAAATCAGGAAGTGGATCAACCAATTGCGCTATTGCAGAATCATAATCATCAGCCTCTGTGGGCTGAAAACCATTCTGTTCCAATACAAAACAAACCATTTCTCGGATGGGCGCTTCATCTTCAACGACTAGAATGCGTCTTGCCATGATTGTTCCTGTAAATAAGAAGAGATTTTTAATGTGACCGCATTATGCGTCAGTTTTGTGACAGAATTATGAATATCTCAACCCACAATCAAGATCTATCATTAGATTAACAGTTTAATGTCATGTAAGTGAAATATTAACACCACATCTGGCTATCATTGCGAAGCGCTTCGCAACTCTCTTATTTTTACTGTTTAATTTGCCATACCTTTGCTTTCACTGAACCTATATACAGTATACTGTGACACAGCAAACCAAATGGTTTGAATATTAGTATAAAGCATCAGAATATTAATATAGTAAAAGCGTCATAATTACAGGAACCGCTAGCTCATGCGCATCATCCACACTTCAGACTGGCATTTAGGTCAGTATTTTTTCACTAAAAACCGAACTGCTGAACACCAACACTTTTTGCGTTGGTTAATAGAACAAGTCAAACAGTACCAAGTGGATGCCCTGATTGTGGCTGGTGATGTCTTTGATACTGGCGCTCCGCCAAGTTATGCGCGCGAACTCTACAACCAGTTTATTGTTGATTTGCAAAAAACAGGCTGCCAATTAGTTATTTTGAGCGGTAACCATGATTCTGTCTCTGTTTTGAATGAATCCAGCGCGTTATTACGTTATTTAAATACTCACGTCATCACATCAAACAGCGAGTCCCCAGTCATCACATTGAAAGATAAACAAGGGAACCCTAATGGGCTGGTGTGCGCGATCCCCTTTTTACGACCACGAGATATCCAAGTCAGCATTGCAGGGCAAAGCAGTGAAGAGAAACAACTTTCATTACAAAATGCCATTCATGAACACTACCAAAGCTGTTACCAAAAAGCCGTTGAGCAACGTACTGAACTGAACTTAGATATCCCGATTATTGCCACGGGGCATTTGACCGTTGTTGGTGCAGAGCTGACAGACTCCGTGCGTGAGATTTATATTGGCACATTGGATGCTTTTCCTTCCGGCGCATTCCCACCTGCGGATTATATTGCACTAGGGCACATCCATCGCCCTCAACTGATTGGTGGGCAAGCACATATTCGCTACAGTGGTTCTCCGATTGCACTTAGCTTTGATGAATCACAACAACAAAAAAGTGTCTGTTTAGTGGAATTTAATCAGCACCAATTTGCCAATGTTACTTTACTACCAATACCCGTTTTTCAGCCACTATTGAGTTTAAAAGGCTCTTTGAAAGAACTACAAAAACAATTAATGGCCTTACCTGTCAAAGAAAATGAGCTCCCTATTTGGTTAGATATTGAAGTCGCCACTCAAGATTATCTAGGAGATATCCAACAACGTATTGAAGCTCTTACTCAAGAACTCCCTGTTGAAGTTGTTCGCCTACGCCGAGCGCGGCAGGCGCAGACTGGTCAAAACCTCACTCCACAGAATGAAACATTAAATGAACTGACCGCCGAGGAAGTCTTTACTCGACGACTTACAGAAGAGTCATTGGAAGACAAAGCGTTAGAACAGCGTTTATTGCAGCTGTTCAAGCAATCCTACGCCAACTTGCGCAATGAACAGGGGGAATAACTGTGAAAATCTTAAGCTTACGCCTGAAAAACATTAACTCCCTAAAAGGTGAATGGAAGATTGATTTCACAGAAGAGCCTTTTGCCAGCAATGGGTTATTTGCCATCACAGGCGCAACTGGCGCGGGAAAAACCACGTTATTGGATGCCATCTGCCTTGCACTGTACCACCAAACTCCACGGTTAGGCGCGATATCAAAAAGCAAAAATGAGTTAATGACCCGCCACACGAGTGAATGTTTAGCTGAAGTGGAATTTGAAGTTAAAGGCGTCGCTTATCGCGCATTTTGGAGCCAACGCAGGGCAAACAATAAACCCAATGGTAACCTGCAAGACGCAAAAGCTGAGCTAGCAACCGTCGCTGATGGGCAAATCATTGCAGAAAAAATCAGTGAAGTGCGTGAAAAAATTGTGCAAATCACCGGGCTAGATTTTGGGCGTTTCACTAAATCCATTTTGCTCTCTCAAGGGGATTTTGCCGCCTTTTTAAATGCGACCGAAAAAGAGCGAGCCGATTTACTGGAAGAGATCACTGGCACCGAAATTTACAGCCAGATTTCGGTGTATATTTTTAACCAACATAAACAAGCTAAAACCGATCTCGATATTCTGCGGGCGCAAGCCGGTAGCATTAACTTACTCACTGAAGCTGAACATCAAGAACTCGTTGAAAAACAGCAACAATATTCAGCGCAAGAACAGCAACTGAATCAGAATAAAAACCGCCATCAACAAGCGCTAACATGGCACCAGCAACATCAACAATTGGTACAAAATACCCAGCGATTACAGATTGCACAGCAGCAAGCTCTACAACAATATCAAGCCGCCGAACCCCGCTTACATAAGCTGGCACAAAGCGCCCCAGCAGAAGCCTTACGCCCAGATTGGTTGGCAGTACAAAGCTTGCAAACTCAACTCGATGAACAGACCCAAAAACAGCAGCGCACCACATTACTTTTAGAAACCGCTCAAAAGCAGCGCTTACCATTGGTCGCCCAATACACTCACGCTCAGTCGGAGCAAAATCAATATAAAGATTGGGTACAAAAAACCACGGCGATGATTGATAACGAAGTGCGACCACTCGACAATTTACTTACGCAGCTTAACCAACAAAAAGTCCAATTGGACCTGCAATTAAATCAACTAAATGGAGAATATTTACAGAAAAAATCGAGTGTAGAAAATATTCAGCAGAAAATTCTTCATGCCAATAATGAGTTGAATAAAACCCAGTTATTTCTGCAAGAACACCAAAATGACGCCCAGATTGTCGCGCAACTCGGAAGCTGGCAACAGCAAGGGAAATTTATTTATGAACTCACAGAACGCCTAACCCAAAATCAGCAAAAGCAGAAAGCTATCCACCAAGAATGGCAAACCCTACAACAGGTTCAGCAGCAAAAAGCCAAAGAGTCTCAACAGGCTCAAAGCCATTTAGAAGAGCAGCATTCTCGCTTTAATCAGCTCGAAAAGCAGTTTCAGGAATATAAAGAAAAGCACAATATCGAGGAAATTAAAGCAGCAATTTCACAGCAGCAAGAACGTTTGCAGCATGCGAAAATACTACCTGTTTTACTGACTCAACATGAGGAAAAACAGCTACAGTTACAGTCACAAACGCAGTTGCAAAACCAACTTAGCGAATCTATCAACCAATTGTCGCAACAGATTACCATTACGCAAGATAGACTGACTCAGCTCCAGCCGCAACGGCAAATTTTGGAGCAAAAACTTCAGCTAGAACAAAAGATTGTCAGCTTAGAACATGAACGCCAACAGCTCATTAAAGGGACTCCATGCCCTCTTTGTGGCTCATTGGACCACCCTGCTTTAGCATCATATCAAGCCGTTATACCCAATGAGACTCAGCAACAACTGGCTATGCTGGTCACTCAAATTGAAACTGAAAAACAAAAATTTACTGAGCTGCAAGCCTTATTGCAAGCAGACAAGCGCCACGAGCAAGATAACGAATTGGCTCAAAAACAGCTACAAGAGCAGTTCAACAACCTGAATCGTCAATGGCTGAAAGCATGTGAGCAAGCACTTACACCTGAACTAGCCAAAAACGCATCTGCAGTAGAACAATTTCTCATTGAATTACAAGAAAAGCTTACCGCTCAGCAAACCATCATCAATGAATTTGCACAATTAGAGCGTCAGTACCAAGATGCTAAAAACCAATATTATGAACAGCAAACCCAAGCTAAACAGCTGTTTTCTGAGTTATCTCTCCTTGATGAGAAACTTAAGCATCACTCCCAGCAATTAGAAGAAAACCAAGCTGAGCAGCAATCTCTGCAACAACGCTTAGAACAACAAGTACAGCAGCTTACGGCCTCGCTGGCGCCATTTAATCTCATTCTTCCAAGCCAAGCACAATTTAATACTTGGCTACAAGAGATTGAGCAACGCGGGCAATATTATGAAGCACAAAAAAACACCTTTCTGCAAATCACCAAAAATATTGACGTTGATACGGCTACGCTTGCAGCTGAAACAGCTAATGCTCAGCAATTAACTCAGCAACTTTCTGCTCAACAGCAGCAATTAGAGCAATTAAATCAGCAAATTGAACAAAAAAATATGCAACGCCAGAATCTGTTAGATGGCCAAACAGTTGCTGTTTTTGTCCAAAAAATGCAAGAAAAACAAGCTCAATACACACATCAAGTTGATTCACTTTCAGAGAAAATTAGCGAAATAGATAAAAATATTGCTGTACTCAACGGAAGTGCCCAAGAACTTGATCACCAATTGAAGCAACTAAGCCAACGACAGTTAGCCGCTCACACTCAGTTTGTTGCTGCACTCAGTAGCAGCCCTTTCGATACTCAAGAGCAGTTCCTTAATGCCTTACTGCCGACTGAAGAGAAAATTGAGCTGGAGCAGCTTAAACAGCGAGTCACTCAACAGCGGCTGGAGGCGGAAACTCGCTACCAAGAAAGCCAGTCAGCCATAGCAAATCATGAGCAACAGCGTTTAGTGGAATTCACTGAGTTCTCTGTGGAAAAAATTCAGCAAGCTCTCGAACAACTAGAGAGCCAAATCAAGATATTGAACCAGCAACAAGGGCAAATCATTAACCAGCTTGAGCGTGATCAGCAGCAACGTCACCAGCAGCGTGAGTTATTGAATAAAATTGAACAGAGCCAATTAAGCTACGATGATTGGAGTTATCTCAATACCTTAATCGGCTCCGCCGAAGGGGATAAATTCCGTCGCTATGCTCAAGGGCTAACTCTAGACTGTTTAGTCTCGCTCGCTAACCAACAACTCGATAAATTACATGGTCGTTATTTGCTACAGCGTAGCCATTTAGCCAACCTCGAGTTGCAGGTTATTGATGGTTGGCAAGGAGATAGCATTCGCGATACGAAGACCCTTTCAGGGGGGGAAAGTTTCTTAGTCAGTCTCGCCCTAGCCCTTGCACTCTCTGACATGGTGAGCCATCGAACACAATTAGAGTCACTCTTTTTAGATGAAGGTTTCGGTACGCTAGACGCTGAAACTTTAGACATCGCCCTAGATGCATTAGAAAGCCTAAATGCATCAGGAAAAACCATTGGTGTGATTAGCCATGTAGAAGCGATGAAAGAACGAATTCCTGTACAAATTGCAGTGAAAAAAACTAACGGACTCGGCTTTAGTGAACTTCCAAGTCACTATCGTGTTAGTTAATACAATAGGCTAGAAAATAAAGATAACCAAATGAATTTATTTAATTTTTATAACAACATGCAAAAATTTGAACATTAAGGTTAAATTTTTTTTCTATGATTTGGTTGGGATACCTTTATAGTTGTTCACATCGAAACAATTTACTTCGAAACAAGTTACGGCTTCTGAGGTTGTTCAATAAATTGCCGTGCTCTAAACAAAAGCAAGGGGACACACATGTCTAACGCATTTATCGAAATGATTAAAAATCGTCGCACTATCTATAACTTAGGCGATTCATTACCAATCTCGGAAGAGAAAGTGGCTGGGCTTATCAAAGAAGCGGTTAAGCACTCCCCATCAGCATTTAACTCACAAACGTCACGTATTGTGGTGCTATTTGGTGCAGAACATAAAAAACTGTGGAATATCACCAAAGAAGCGTTACGCGCTATCGTACCAGAAGCAGCATTTGCGGGAACTGAGCAAAAAATTAATAGCTTTGCAGCAGGTGCCGGTACCGTTCTTTTCTTTGAAGATAAAAATGTCGTCACTGGCTTACAAGAACAATTCCCGCTCTATGCAGATAACTTCCCTATCTGGTCAGAACAAGCGAGCGGCATGGCACAGCTGGCAGTATGGACAACATTATCTCAGGAAAATGTGGGCGCATCATTACAGCACTACAACCCATTAATTGACAATCAAGTTCAACAAGAGTGGGATATCCCAGCAAATTGGATCTTACGCGCTCAAATGGTATTTGGTTCAATTGAACAACCTGCTGGTGATAAAGACTTTATGGACGACGACGTTCGTTTCAAAGTATTCAAATAATTCATCACTGATCGTTATTATCTTTATTGCCTCTGCAAATATTTGCAGAGGCTTTATTTTATTTATTCACCCAAACCATTATATATTTATTTATATAATACATTTGAATTTCATTAAATTATTAACAATATAAAACCCTCAACTATCACAAATTACCCAAATAGAAAAACACCCTCGGAATATTAATCAAAATCAATCACACTTATTCAAAAATAATATTTCATTTTTATATATTGGTCGCAATTTTATAAAAAATAGCATTTTTAATCACTTACATGAAACTGAAAAACAACCTTAATTTGATTGACATCAATATGTTATATCCTCAGGGTAATAGTATTTACTTATAGACTAAACTTTTATTTTTGCATTATCGGCATTTGAACTACACTAAAAATAAGAGCACAGAAGCAGTATTGGATGGTGGTCAGTGTTATTAAGGGGGTGGACTATGAAACGTTTATCTTTATTAACTACTGTAGTGGCAATCTTCATTTCGAGTTGTTCTTTTGCAAATAATATCAACCCATCTTCAGGAGGTACAGTTTCATTTGGTGGTTATATCTATGAGCCTCAGTGTGAAGTCAATATCGTGAATCAAACCCATGCAAATGTGGATTGTTATCGTAATGGTAAAACAGTCACTGCATCAGGTTCATTGAAAAATGGTAAAAAAATCGAATCCGAGTATGTCAAAGTTGAATATGACAAACACAGTAAATTACCTATGTTAAACGTGACTTATGAATAAGTTAATTGAAGATCTAATAAGCATAATATTTCGGGGAGCTGCCATTTACTCTTAAGTTTAAACTCCCCGAACTTTATTTCTATATTAATCCGCTTTTGTTAGCACATAGCCCGTCAGCTATTTTTCTGTTCTTCTATGCACCTTTCCGCCATGATGCTTTCCCTAATCTTTTTTTTCATACGAATGTCATCGAACATACATTTCTATGAAAAAAAGCCTGACACAAGTGACAGGCTTTCGGTTATCAATATTTTATGACTGCTATTACTTAGCGGTTAAATCAACTTGGTAAATAGCAAAACCGATATCGTCAGTACCTACTTTTTTCATTGGATATTGAGCATGTTGCTGAATAAACTCGGCAGCTTTTTCACTTGGTGAAGTTTCAAAGCGTACATCGAGTTTTTTATCGGTTTTAATTGGCGTGAAGGACCAGTTATTATCCGCCTTCGAAACCACTTCGCCTTTTTCTTTAGACACTTTAGCGATATAAGCCGCTAAAATTGCACGGTTTTCATCTGGTGAAGCAAATGCAATATGCGCATCACCAGTACCTGCAAATTTACCGCCGTAACCACGATAGTTATTAGTCGCGATTAAGAATGCCGCTTTAGGATCGATTGGTTTGCCTTGGTAAGTCACATTTTTGATACGATTCGCATCTTTATTGACCACTTGGCAGTCAGTGTCATATTTAGCTGGCTGAGTTAGGTCAATCTGGTAATTCACACCGCTAATGGTGTCAAAGTTATAGGTTCTAAAACCATCCCAGTTGATCAGACTTTGTGGTTTAGTTGATTGAGCATCGATTTGGTTGAACATGCCCGCAGAGCACTCTAACCATTCAACCACATCCGCACCTGTTGCTTTTACTACCACTAAGGTATTTGGATAGAGATATAAGTCCGCCGCATTACGGAAAGTTAAATCCCCTTTCTCCACTTCAACAAACTCAGAAGGCGCATTTTTACGTCCACCGGCTTTGAATGGTGCCGCTGCCGCTAATACTGGTAAGTCCGCTAAGTCTGGGTCGCCTTGGATAAAGTTACGGGTGTAATCCATCTGAGCATCATTCACAATCTGAACCGTTGGATCGCTTTGAACTAATGCCAAGTAGCTGTACATGTTTTCAGAGGCTTTACCAATCAGTTTACCCACGAAATCACGGGTACCTTGATGCTGCTCTTGGATGATTTTCACAAGTGATTCATCGCGCTCAACCAATGCTTTCTTATTGGCTTTATCATAAACAGGGCGGGCATGGGCTTGAGCTTCAACCACTTTCCAATCGCCGCTGTCATTGTTAACCACCAAATCAACCACGCCTAAATGATCACCCCACTGTCCTGGCATAACTGCTGGAATGCCGTTGACTGTGCCTTTGGCAACATCGACACCTTTAATATCAGCAAATTCTTTACTTGGGAACACACCGTGAGAGTGACCAAACATGATAGCGTTAATGCCCGGCACTTCGCTGAGATAGTACACAGAGTTTTCTGCCATCGCTTTGTATGGCTCTTGTGAGAATCCTGAATGAGGAATTGCCACAATCAGGTCAGCGCCCTCTTTCTTCATTTGCGGCACAAACTTTTTAGCAGTTTCAGTGATGTCATTCACCTTCACTTTGCCTTCTAAGTTTGGTTTATCCCAAATCATGATTTGTGGCGGAACAAAGCCGATATAACCGACTTTAATGGTATGTGTTTTACCATCACGGTCTTTTACCGGCGTATCAACAATAATGTACGGTTTGAAGTAGTTTTCACCGGTTTTAGCATCAACGATATTGGCGTTGACGTAAGGGAATTTCGCGCCTGCAATAGCTTGTTTCAGGTAATCTAAACCAAAGTTGAATTCGTGGTTACCAAAGTTACCGACGGTGTAGCCCATGGTGTTCATTAAGCTATGAGCAGGGTGAGATTCTCCCTCTTTTAAGCCTTTGTTCGCCATATAGTCAGCCAGTGGGCTGCCTTGGATTAAATCCCCGTTATCCACGAGGATAGCGTTGGTGGCTTCATTTTTCGCGGCTTTGATTAATGTCGCAGTACGTACTAGGCCAAATTGTTCAGTAGATTTGTCTTTGTAGTAGTCGAAGTCAATGAGGTTGCTGTGTACATCGGATGTTTCCATGACACGCAAGTCAACCGTGGCAGCGTTGGCGTTAAATGCCACCAGCAGTGCCAAAGATGAAAGTTTTAGAGCCTTTTTCACGTTAAATCCCCTTTGTTGCCTTTTGAGAGAATGCCTCTCATAAAGTCCAGATTCATTTCATGGTTATTGAGTAAAAACCCAACCATACCCGAAATTGAGCCTGTCACTGTGTGTTGGATATCAAGTTTTAATGATAATGCCTGCAAACAGTAACCATTTTTTGTGACTAAATCACGGTTTTAGTCCATTTATGAATCCCGACTTTTATATAGCTCACAAAAATAGATTTATCCGATAAAAATCACCGCTATTATTTGAGTTATCGATAAAACCCGCTATTCCCCGAATAACTCACCGACACTCACTTTATCAGTAGTCAAACCCACCAGCTCATTTTCACTTTTGCCCTTCTTTTGCTTTTGCCTTTCTTTTTCCTTTTATTCTTTTATCTTTTTCGCCCTTCCCCTCACCCATTGCTCTAAATAATTCGCGTTGTAGCAAGGCGGCAAGAGAGGCTAATCCCTAGGAGCATACACAAGTATGTGACTAGGGTTAGCGAGCGTAGCCAACACAGCTACGGCGTGAAGTATGACGAGCAAGGCGGCAAGTGAAACTAGTCCCTAGGAGCATACACAAGTATGTGACTAGGGTTAGCGAGCGTAGCCAACGCAGCTACGGAGTGAAGTATGACGAGCATTAACCCTCAGAGCAGAGCCAGGCCGCCCCCCGCACCCCACTCGAATCCCCATGCTCCGCCTTCCTGATTGGCGTATCAAACTCCCTACCAAACACCCATTGACGAATTTTTTCTGGCAAATTTTCATAGAGCTCATCGACGTTGCTCATTCCGCCCCCTAACACTATGACGTCTGGATCTAGCATGTTGACGGCTTGTGCTAACGCTTTTGCTAGACGATTTTGGTAATGTTCAAAGGCTTTTATCGCGTGTTTATTGCCGTTTCGCGCCAATTGAATAATTTCGGTGCCTGTTTTGGATTCTCCGGCCAGTTTTTTGTAATCCGCCATAAATCCCGTACCGGAGACAAATTGCTCTGTACAGCCACTCAGCCCGCAATAACATTTCTCGTCAGCCAGAAATAGTCGGTCTTGGTCATCTTGCCATGGCAAAGGGTTGTGTCCCCATTCGCCTGCGACGCCATTTCCACCAGAATGAACTTGCCCATTAATGGCGATCCCTGCGCCACAGCCCGTTCCGATGATAACCGCAAATACCACTTTAGCGCCTGCCCCTGCACCATCTACGGCTTCTGAAACAGCAAGGCAATTAGCATCATTGGCCATTTTCACTGGGCGACCTAAACATTGAGCAAGGTCTTTATCGAATGGTTGTCCGTTTAGCCACGTAGAATTGGCATTTTTCACTTTTCCCGTCACTGGAGAAAGTGTTCCAGGGATCCCTAAACCCACACTTCCAACTTGCCCCGTTGCCGCTTCCGCCTCATCAACTAAATGCTTAATTGCATCGAGAGTGCCTTGATAATCACCTCGTGGCGTTGGCATACGCTGACGAAATAGAATATTGCCACCATCATCCAGCGCGACCACTTCAATTTTTGTACCGCCTAAATCAATCCCTATTCTCATAATGGCACTCACTTATTATCTATTTTTCATTTAATTGCCTGCTTACATTATTAGACGACCTTTATAGAAAGTAAAACACCGCAAAATGGCGGGCATTTTTTTTCGCTTAATAACGGACAATTCGCTATCATGTCCGCCTTGCTAAACATGTTTTTAATGACAAAGGTAGGTTTTTCATGTGGTTCAAGAATATATTGGTCTATCGCCTGAATCGGGATTTGGCACTCTCCGCGGATGATCTGGAAAGACAACTTGCGCCGCTAGCTTATACCCCTTGTGGAAGCCAAGACATGATGAAAACGGGCTGGGTGCCACCAATGCGTGGCGCAGATGCACTCACCCATGCTGCAAATAACCAAATTCTTATTTGTGCCAAAAAAGAAGATAAGATGCTGCCATCCCCCGTGATCAAGCAAGCATTACAAGAGAAAATTGAAAAATTAGAAGCGGACCAAGGTCGCCAACTGAAAAAAACTGAAAAAGCCTCGCTAAAAGACGAAGTGGTTCATGACTTACTTCCGCGCGCATTCAGTAAATTCAGCAAAACCTACATTTGGATTGATACCGTTAATCAGCTAATTATTGTTGATGCCGCTAGTGCTAAGCGTGCCGAAGATAATTTAGCGTTATTACGTAAAAGCTTAGGCTCGCTTCCTGTTGTTCCCCTGACCTTTAAAGACCCAATTGAGTTAACCCTGACTGAATGGGTGCGTTCTGGTGCATTACCTCAAGGTTTTGCCGCTATGGATGAAGCGGAATTAAAAGCGATTTTAGAAGAAGGCGGGATCATCCGTTGCAAGAAACAAGACCTAATTTCTGACGAAATTGCCACCCATATTGAAGCTGGCAAATTAGTCACTAAATTATCGTTAGATTGGGAAGAGCGCGTTCAGTTTATGCTATCTGATGATGGCTCTCTGAAGAAACTGAAATTCAGTGAAAAACTAAAAGAACAAAATGACGATATTCCTAGAGAAGATTTTGCTCAGAAATTTGATGCTGACTATATTCTGATGACAGGCGAACTCAGCGCCTTAATCGCTCGCCTAATTGATGTTCTGGGCGGTGAAGCCGAACATTAATATTATTTAGCTTTTTATCCTGACTTCACGATGGCAACGGGCATTTACGCAAGTTGCCATTTTCTTTTTAGACCCCGCTTGCATAGCCACAATTAAGTCATTGACTGCCTCCTCGATCTCTGGTTGATTAAATTACATCCATGTAACAAATCAGTAGCAATTTTGATTATTCAATAATAACAACACAAGCAGCTTCCTCGTGAAGCTTTGGTCAATATTCGAGCGAAGGAATGGTTATGATAGAGTTCATCGAGCCAGAAGTGGATGAAAATTCCGTTGTCTCCTTGCAGAAGGTAACAGCTGAAAACTTTTCGGAAATCTGTTTGCTGAGCCATACACTCAGTGAAGCACAGCGTAGCATGGTGGCAGATAATGCCTATTCCATGGTTGAGGCGCAATTCTCTGACTGTGCTTGGTATCGAGGCATTTATGCGGATGATATCCCTGTAGGATTCATTATGCTGCATTCTGGGCTAGATGATGATGAGCTTGAATACGATGGCATTATGCTATGGCGATTTATGATAGCCGAGCCTTACCAAAAATTAGGATTTGGTCGTGAGGCGTTAATTCAAGTGATCCGTTACTTGAAAAAGAAAGGTTACCCACGGCTGTATAATAGTTGCGGTGAAGGAGAAGAGAGCCCATTTGAGTTTTATCAGAAACTTGGCTTTATTCCGACAGGTGGCTATATCGATGATGAGTGCGAGCTTGTGCTGGATATTGCGAGCTGGCAGGATGAGTAACCGAACTATCACCTATAACAATCAGTTGTAATTTCACGACTGATAGGTAGCTTTAATATTTTAGGGTATCACTGAAATACGCTAAATAGTTTGTGCTATCGCAAGACGGCAAATGCGTTAGACCCTAGGAGCATACACAAGTATGTGACTAGGGCTAACGAATGAAGCC
>NZ_WLUG01000038.1:0-13463 GCF_009706505.1 Providencia sp. wls1922
GTTCGATTCCGAGTCCGGGCACCACTATTTAAAGAACCCGCCCTAGTGGCGGGTTTTTGCTTTCTAGCGAATCACCTCAGTCTTTACTTCTCAAAAACCACTTTCTTCATTCACCACAACCCCCCTAGAAAATTGCGCGAAATCGTGACTACAGGCTTTTGAGTAAATCTTGACGATATGGCAATGCGGTCATTGCTCCCTTCGCCGTGGTGGCTAATGCGCCACAAATTTGTGCTTGTCCAATAATCATGCCCAGCGTATTTTCATCGCGCGGCAGACCATAAACTGCCAACCCTGCTAATAGACCTGCGACAAAGGCATCTCCCGCACCTGTCGTATCAACCACCACCACGGGTCTAGCTGAATAATGCAGAATATCTCCCTGCCAACACACCATCACCCCATTTTTACCTAGAGTCACAAGTAGCAAATCAAAAGAATACTGTGTGGAAAGTTGTGCAATACCTTGCTGAATATCGGTTTTACCGCTTAAGAAAAATAATTCTTCTTCGGATAACTTCACCACCGAGGCGAAAGTGAGCGCTTTATGTAAACATTCACGCAATAGATTTTCATCCTGCCAAAGATCCGTTCGGATATTAGGATCAAAACTAACGCGCCCACCTGCACGACGAATTTTTTCCATGGCATAAAATGTGGTACTACGGCTCGGTTCGGCACTCAGCGCGATAGAGCACGCATGTAGCCATTCATTTTCCTGAAATACCGGTAAATCCTCTATTTCTAAAAAAAGATCCGCTGCGGGACGAACCATAAACGTAAAAGTTCGTTCTCCCTCTTCATCCAGTTCAACCACCACCGTTGATGTACGATGTTGCGGATCCAACTTCATATAGTCAGTGTCCACTCTCTCTTGATCTAGCGTGCGGCACATAAAGCGACCAAAAGGATCATTCCCGACACGACCAATAAACCCACTTCGTCCATCAAGGCGAGCAACCCCAGCTGCCACATTCGCAGGCGCACCACCCGGCATCTGAAGTAAGCAGCCTTCTCTTTCGGGGATCAAATCAACAACAGCATCACCGAGAACCCACACTTTATCGGTCATAAATTACTCCACAAGCAATATTGAAAATAGTCAGTATGATTAAATTGAATCCCTTGGTAACCAAGGCGATGAAATATAGACAGTTTCTCGATGCGTCTCCCTGTTAATGATATGTAGCGCGCTACGCTTACCAATCTCATAATGCGGAAGTTGTACCGTCGAAAGCGGTGGAATAAATAATTCACCGATCCCAACCATATTGTCGTAGCCCACAACAGCGACATCTTTTGGGATCTTCAATCCACTTTCTAACAAGATCTGATAAACGATGAATGCGATCCGATCGTTTCCACAAATAACTGAATCAAAACCCGCTTTTCCATGGTGGATCTGCTTGCGTACAATCTCAGGAATATCTGCATAATTTTCTGTATTTAAAAAATGATGAGATAACGCATCGGCATTGATTCCATGTTCTTCACAAGCGCGCTTAACACCAAGAGCTCGACGGAGAGTCGCCGGGTGGTTAGCTGGGAGATATAAACATAGCGGTTGGCGGTATCCCGCATTTAATAGCGCTTTCACCGCGTTATATTGACCATCTTCATCATCGGGTACATAGCTGGCCGTTGGTACATTTAGGCTTTCACAGTTAGCGAGTACTAATGGTACCTTCATCATGTGCTTGGTAATTTCAACCTGCCTAAGCCCCATTGCCGTATAAATAATGCCATCCGGGCGATGAGAAAAAAGTAAGCTCGCGATAGCTTCAGGATCATCACCTTCTAGCATATTCACCACATAGCTATTCCAACCGTGTGAACGCGCAGTCTCTTCAATAGACAGCGTAATATCGACAGAAAAAGGGGACGTTGCCGTATCTAGCGCCAATACCCCAATCGTTCGAGGTTTTTGCCCTGACCGTGTACCGCGGATCATCCGAGCTGAAAGATCAGGCGTATAACCCGTTTCATTAATGGCTTTTTGAATGCGTTCTAGTGTCTCTTTTTTCAGCTTTTCAGGATTATTGATAGCTCTTGAGACCGTCATCATTGAAACGCCCGCCAGCTTTGCGACATCTTTTAAGAGTACCATTTTGCCCTCTTTACTCTGTTTTCAACGTCTTTGTTTTCAACGTCTTTGGTTCCAACGTCTTTTCGTCGGAGTATATCAACCAATAAATCGCCACATGATTGCGAGAATCAGAAACCTGTGACATCCCTCACATACCGCCAATGTTAATGTTAACATTGGTGATTAACATCATATTTATGCACTATACCGTCTTTTATAAAGTGAATGTTAACATTAACAATATAGACATTCTGACAGTAGGAGAATATCTATGGGCAAAAAAACACGCGCTAACATGCATGCCTATCTCACATTAAGTGGTTTGTTATTTACTTTCTTTTGGACATGGTCATCCGTGTTTTCCTTGGTATCTCTGTGGCTCAGCCAAAAAATTGGCTTAAAGGGCACCGATACGGGCATTATTTTTTCTGTTATCAGCTTAACCGCATTTTGTGCTCAGCCTCTTTACGGGTTTATCCAAGACAGGCTTGGCTTACGCAAAAATCTATTATGGTTTCTGGGGGGATTGCTATTAATCAGCGGACCTTGGTTTATTTTTGTCTGTACCCCCTTATTGAAATGGAATATTTTTGCGGGAGCGGCCGCGTTGGGCATTTATGTTGGCGCGACTTTCTTTGCCGGTATTGGCGCTCTTGAATCCTATACTGAACGCGTCAGTCGTATTGCAAGTTTTGAATATGGTCGTGCCCGTATGTGGGGCTCACTGGGCTGGGCGGGCGCCACCTTTTTTGCTGGGTTATTATTTAATATCGATCCCAACTTAAATTTTGCCATGGGTTCTGCCAGCGCACTTCTGTTCATCATTTTGTTATGGCGTTTACGCAACGTTCGCCCTCATACCATGAATGAACTTGAGTTCGGAAAAACTCAGTCGCTGACTATCACTGATGCGCTGGGATTATTACGCATGCGCTCATTTTGGTCTTTGGTGATATTTGTCTGCGGGGTAAGTGTTTATAACGTCTACGACCAACAATTTCCGGTCTATTTTGCTTCGTTGTTTGCAAGCCAAAACGAAGGCAACGAGATGTTTGGCTACTTAAACTCGCTTCAGGTCTTTTTAGAGGCAGGTGGTATGTTCTTAGCACCTTTCCTCGTCAATCGGATTGGTGCCAAACGTGGTCTGCTTTTGAGTGGTGTCATCATGGCACTGCGCATTTTAGGTTCGGGGCTTGCTGACGATGCAATCACGATTTCATTTATGAAGCTGCTACATGCGGTTGAACTCCCTATCCTATTAATTTCATTATTTAAATACATTACATCCGTATTTGATAAACGTTTATCTGCAACCATCTACTTAGTGGGTTTCCAGTTTGTAGCGTCGCTCTGCGCCTCATTCTTATCCCCGCTCGCAGGCTACAGTTATGACACATTAGGCTTTGCAGATACCTATATGATCCTCGCCGCTATCGTCATTTTGATGACGATAATTTCAAGTGTCCTTCTGCAATCAGAGGACGCATCAACCGTCAATCGTATGACAACATCGAAAAAAACGGTGGAACTATGAAACAAAAACTTCAGCAAGCACAATTTGCTCTTGAGCAACTTAAAGCTCAACGTGGAAATACCTATTACCCTGACTTCCATCTTGCGCCACCCGCTGGCTGGATGAATGATCCCAATGGCTTGATCTGCTTTGATGGGTTATATCACGCATTTTATCAACATCATCCAATGAGTGCTGACTGGGGGCCAATGCATTGGGGTCACGCCACCAGCCACGACATGATCCATTGGCAACATGAGCCTATCGCCCTAGCACCCGGTGATGACTATGATCGTGATGGCTGTTTTTCAGGTTGTGCCGTAAATGATAATGGAACCCTTTCACTCATTTATACGGGGCATGTGTGGCTAAAAGAAGCTGGTGACGATAGCGCTATCCGTGAAGTTCAATGTTTAGCAACCAGTACTGACGGTATTCACTTTGAAAAACAAGGTATTGTGCTAACGCCTCCCGATGGCATTATGCATTTCCGTGATCCTAAAATTTGGCAAGAAAACGGCACTTGGTGGATGGTGATAGGTGCACGAGACGCGGCAAATTGTGGGCAAACGTTGCTTTATAAGGGAAATTCACTACGCGAATGGCAACTTGATCGAATCCTCGCTCACGCTGATGTTGATGGTGGCTATATGTGGGAATGCCCAGATTTCTTCCCGTGTGGCGACCACCACTATTTGATGTTTTCACCGCAAGGTATTCAACAAAATACAGGTTATCAGTATCGTAATCGCTTCCAATCCGGTGTGATCCAAGGTCACTGGCAAGAAGGAAGCGCTTTTATACAAAGTCAAAAATTTACTGAACTGGATAATGGGCACGATTTCTACGCGCCACAATCATTCACGACAGCTGATGGACGACGTGTCATTATGGCTTGGATGGATATGTGGGAATCTGCTATGCCATCCAAACAAGAAGGCTGGGCAGGCTGCTTAACCCTACCACGCGAGTTATTTGTACGAGATGGGCATTTATGCCAACGTCCAGTGATTGAAGCCAAATCACTGCGCCAACAGAGCCAACTCATTGAGCCTCACTCGGTTAGTCAAACAGAAGTGCTACTCGAACATTCCAGCGCCATCGAGTTAGAGCTTGTTTGGGATAGAAACCAAAGTAATGCTGAACGATATGGCATAGCGCTAGGTAATAAGGTAGGCGATGGATTAGAGCTGTATATTGATAGCCAATCTCAACGCTTAGTGCTCTGGCGGCACTACCCAGAATATGAGCTGGACGGTTATCGCAGCATTCCATTACCCACAAACGATAAACTTTCATTGCGTATTTTTATTGACCGCTCCTCCGTTGAAGTCTTTGTCAACGATGGTGACGCCGCAATGTCTAGCCGCATTTATCCCCAACCTAATGAACGCAAGCTAATGTTATTTGCTTCTCATGGTAGCGCGGTTATTTCTGAAGGAACGCTTTGGCAGCTCAAATAATGATTGAGCCGGAATTGAGATAAACAAAATCGCCTTGTGATGTGCTTTATCACAAGGCGTTTTTAATCCTTTAGACTCTGGTTGAGGTTCGTTTCACTTTTATATTCTTAGCTTAAATAGATAAGTATTATTATCGACCTTATAAGTTATTCACATCAAAAAAACTCCCGGAAAACCTGCATAAAATACGGCTTTAACGTATAATCAACGCTGTTGAGCTTTTGCTCACTTCACACAGTGTCGATATCATCATAAATAACACGCGAACCCAGACTAAAATGGGCTTTTGATACTCTATTGATCAGGTGAGATATGCTGGATTTTCTAAAGAATTATGACAACTTAACCGTCAGTGAAAAAAAAGTATTAAAATATCTTACCGATAATATTGCCGATATTCCCTACTTGAATATTAATGAATTAGTCGCCAAAACGTTTGTCTCTAAGACTGTCATTATTAATTTGTCCCAGAAATTAGGCTTTAGTGGGTTTAAAGAACTCAAGTTTCAAATTAATAACCATATCCTTTCGCAAAATAAAGCGGAAAAAAACAACCCTGCGTCGTATAAAAAACAGCTTGAAAATAATATCCATAAAACCTTCACGTTGATTAATGAAGAGCAAATTCGCGACTGTGCGAAAACATTACGCGGCTCGCGTAATATCTTTTTAGTGGCACGCGGTACCAGTAAAGCCGTCGGTTATTATCTTGAACACTTGCTCTTCTCCCTTGGATTACACTGCTTTTTTATCAACGATTACAATCTCTCCGACTCGTTTACTCGTCTGGTTAACCAAAATGACACCGTGATTTTTATTTCGCTGTCTGGCGGAACCAAAAAAATCATCGAAACCGCTAAAATCGTGCAGTTGAAAGAGGCCAACATCATCAGTATGACCGCCTTTCACACAAACGAACTCACTGCCTACGCCAATAACACCCTTTTCTGCTTCGCGGATAGCTATGACACTAAACGGGATGATTCAAAATCCAGAACCGGATTTTTCATTCTGGTGGACTTGTTAATTAATGAATTGGAAAATCTGCTGTAAATAAACGCCTCCCTCACCTTATTTATTTAGCTTAAAGTTAATCAAATACTTTTCATTCAATTATTTTTGTTATTCTTCAAATAATTATTTATTTAAAAAATCATCAACACATTGATGACAAAATTATTATTAGCATGATTTTTAAAGCTTTATTTAACAATAATGACCTAGGTCTTAATCTATGACCTGAGATAATATTTAAAACCGTAACATCATTTCATTTAAAAAACCCAGTGCTAGTATTCCAGTTAATTTCAATAATTCTTCGTCATTAGGAAAAAATATGGCTAAAAGAAAATTCGGTGAGTCAATCCAGCGCTTTGGTAGGACACTGCTCCTGCCAATCGGGGTTCTGGCTCCAATTGGTATGATACTGGGGATCAGTGGTGCATTAGTTCAAACCTACATGATTGCTCGATTCCCTTTCCTCGGCAATGAAACCGTTAACGCATTACTTGTCAGCATCCGTTCTATTGCGGGCGTTATCTTCGACAACATCCCATTACTGTTCGCCATGGGGGTTGCCTATGGCATGAGCCAGCGTGATAAGGGGATCGCGGTCTTCGCCTCCGTTGTGGGTTACCTTTCGTTGATCATCACCATGAATATTTGGTTGGTGCTCACTGGTAAACTGGCGGATCCCGCGATTATGGGTCAAGTGGGACAGATTAAAGTTTTAGGTATTCAAACCTTAAATATCAGTGCCGCTGGGGGAATTATTACAGGGTTAATTGGTGCATGGGCCACCGATAAATTCTACAACCTCGAGCTACCGACTGCCTTCGCCTTCTTCTCAGGTAAAAAATCGGTTGCGATCATCATGGTCGGTTTAATGATCATGGTCGGTGGAACATTACCGTTTATCTGGGAAGTCTTAGTACAAGGCTTGATGAAGCTTTCTGCCGTCTTCCTAAGTCCTGTCGGTCCATTCTTTACCGCAGGGGGTGAACGTCTGTTTATTCCATTCGGGTTACACCATGTTTGGAACGTTCTGTTTAGATTTACCGAAGCCGGTGGTACCTATGTTATTGATGGACAAACCTTTGTTGGTGTCGTTCCAGCCTTAACGGAAGTGTTATTTAAGCAAGGTCCAAGTAGTGAATACTGGGCAATGATGCCAAGCCTGACGCGCTTTATGGCGCAGCAACAAATGCTGGTGACGCTGTTCCTGTTCCCTGCGATTGCATTAGCTATCTATAAAACATCGAAAAAAGAGAACCGAGCTGAAGTTAAATCGATGTTGGTGACCATGGTATTGACCGCGATGCTCGGTAACGTGACCGAACCGCTCGAATTTACCTTCGTGTTTATCGCACCGCTGCTGTACTTAATCTATGCCATCATCGTCGGTATTGGTGCAGTGTTGTTGTCATTCGCTGGGGTTGCTATCGGGTATATCCGTGGAACCGTGTTTGACTTCACTATCTTCGGTCTGCTGTACGAGCACACTAACTGGATATTCTTAGTCCTGATTGGTGGCGGTTTAGCGGTAGTGACTTACTTCATCTTCTACTGGGCGATTATCAAATTTGATATCAAAACCCCAGGTCGTGAAGAGTCGAGCAACCTGAAAAATACCTTAATTAAAGAAAAACGTTATGGCGAAATCGCTGAGATCCTTGTTGAAGCCTTAGGCGGTAAAGAGAACATTCGTAACGTAGATAACTGTATTACCCGTATGCGTATTGATGTCGCAGAAGTGAATAAAATTGATAAAGATTTAATGTTGGAATCAGGATGTACCGCATTCTTCTTTCCATCGGCAAACCACGTCCACGTAGTTTATGGACCGAAAGTTGAATTTGTTCGCAACGCTGTTGATGAGTTCATGAAGAAATAAAAGGATATATGATGAGAGCCTTATATGATTCTAAGAGTAAAACCATCGATGACCGCGGTATAAAAGCCCTGTTATCGGATGAAGCCAAATACAATACTTGGCTGATGTTTGAATCCATGTTAGCTCAAGCGCAGGCTGAAGCGGGGTTCATTCCCCAATCAGCGGCCGATGAAATTAAAGAAAAAGCGGTTATTGAGAACATTGATTTTGAAGAGATGAGCCGCATTTACCAAAAAATTGGGCACGGTTTCGTTCCCTTCTTAAAAGTCTTGGTGAATGCGTGTTCTGAAGAGAGTGGTAAATACATCCATTACGGAATTACCACCCAAAATATTCAGCAAAGCTCGCAGCTGTACATGATGAAAACGGTACATAATAAATTTATGTTGCTGTTAGGTGAGATCATCGAAAACCTGTCGGGTCTTGCTGAAAAAACTAAGCATATGGTGATGCCAGGCAGAACCCATGGGCGCCACGCTATTCCAATTACTTACGGTTACAAAGTGTCCGTATGGATCAGCGATTTCATTGACTGCTACCAGCGTATGAAAGAGTGTGAAAAGCGCGTATTTACCATCATGATGGGTGGCGCTGTGGGTGCGTTTAACTCCATGCCGGGGATTGGTTTAGAAGTGCAAAAACGCGTTGCTGAGCTGACGGGCATGCATGCGATGGAAGTCCCATCTCGCAACCTCAGCACCCATAAACTCGAGTACATGGCGAACTTAGCGCTGATGGCGAATATCTGTCATAAAATCGGGGAAGAAGTTTACAGCACGACGCTGGAAGAAATAGCGGAAGTGTCTGAAGGCTTCACCAAAGGCACAGTGGGCAGCAGCACCATGCCACACAAAATCAACCCAAAACTGGCGAAAGGGATTATTGCTAACTCCCAAAAACTGTATTCGTTACCGAGTGTTGGGATGTATTCTGCCGTCAGACCGTATGAAGGTGATAGCAGCTCTTATATGTTATTCGATGGGCTTATCGAAGAAGCGCTGGAACTGACTACTGAAATTTTATTAAGAACCGAAGAGCTTTCGAGAACTCTGGTACCTCACGAAGAGAGAATGCTGCATAACGTTCTGAGAAATAAAGGGTTAGATAATACCGAATACGTGATGATGAAAATGGCTGAGAAGCTGGGTAAAGATAAAGCACACTCATTGCTGTATGAAGAAGCCATCAAAACCGCAGCGGATGGTGAGGATTTCTACACTAACCTCACCAAGAACGAAACCATTACGGCAGCATTTAGCAATGATGAAATCAAAGCGATGCTAGACCCACGTTCGTATATTGGTTTGTCCGTTGAAATCGCAGAAAAAGAAGCGAAACGTGGTTTAGCCGCAGCCCAAGAAATTAAACAGATTTATCAGTAATTATTCGCTTAATAATTTAACTTAATTCTGTTATTTGAAGCCGCCATTTTAAAACAATGGCGGCTTTTTTTGGTTATAAAAATATGAATATTGCTAAATAATAGAAAAATAATTCATTACTTTAAATTAGTTATTAATACTTAAAAAATAATTAGCAAGAATGACTGTTAATAAATAATGTGAATTTGTTACCACAACTGATTTATTCTCAATAAATTTATCTAAATTTTAATTCTTGTATTCAAAAGCAAAAATTAATTTAATTCCCCACGTAGAACTATCATTTAATTTGTTCTGTTCACGTTCTATTCATCTGCATTTGATGTGATTAGCTAGTCAATAAATCTACTTTTTCGATAAATAAAAAGATTTTGAGATAGCGCTCAAGTATTTATTTTTATAAAACACAGATTATCTCTGCGATTCTGTTTTTGATTCTTAATGATGTTTTTTGATTGATAACAAAGGTATCAGAATGAACAAAGCACATAAATTTGCGTCATCTTCTCGTTATAAAAATAAAGCTGCAATAAATAAAAATATTTTTCAGCTTTCTATTATTACTTCTGCGCTATTATTTTCCGGCTATACGCTGGCTTACTCTGAAACAGGGCAACTCGGTGATAAAAATAGTTGGGAAAGCCAAGAATATAAAAATGACTGGGGTTTAGCCGCCATGAATGCCTCCAGTGCTTATGCGCTGGGATATCATGGGCAAGGCGCTAAAATCGGCGTAATGGATTCAGGCGCATTGTTATCTCACCAAGAGCTAAGTGGCTCTCGCTTCCACGCGGTCAAAGCCAAAGGTGAATACGGCTCCACGGGGATGCGTTATCCTCAAGAGTTAGGCGGTCACTATGAAAAAGGTCAAGCCTTCGATGTGACTGGAGATTGGATCAAAGGCGTGAATGATACTCACGGTACCCACGTGACAGGTACCGTCGGTGCTAACCGTGATGGCGAAGGTATGCACGGCGTTGCCTGGGGTTCCGATGTGTATGTGGGTAACACAGGTGCCACCGACAGCAATAACTATGGTCCTTATCAAGATTACCAATATTTCTATACTGGCTGGAAAGCCATGGTGGATGCTGGTGCCCAAGTGATCAATAACAGTTGGGGTACCAACCCAAGAATTATTGATGCAGGGAAAACGGTCGGTCCTGATGGTGGTAACACCACGGTACATTTACCCGTTGATACCACCCAACAAACTGAGTACGAATATTTCTATTTCAAAAAAATCTATGGGGATAACCCATCCTTTGTAGATGCCGCCTATGATGCCGTGAAAGGCACCAATGTTGTTCAAGTCTTCACCACAGGTAACCGCGATTTTAAAAACCCGTACTATCGCCCTCTTTACCCTTATTTCAATCCACAAGCAGAGAAACATTGGATTGCGGTTGCAGGGTTAAAACAGACGGCAGACAAAACAGGCTATGAAATTGAAGGTATGTTTAACGAAGCGGGAAATGCCAAATGGTGGACCGTCGTTGCCCCTAGCCGCTATATCTACTCCAGCGTCGTAGATGCTGACGGCAATCCGGGTTGGGATACCTTTAGCGGAACATCAATGGCAGCACCACACGTCACTGGTGCCATGGGCGTTTTAATGTCTCGTTATCAATCCATGAATGCCCTGCAAGTTCGTGATGTGATGTTCACGACTGCCAACCGTTATAACCCAGATGGCAGCCTCTATAAAGGCTGGACATCCGCGGATGGCGTACCTGATGAGCGCTATGGTTGGGGTACTCCTGATCTCGAAAAAGGTATGTATGGCCCAGGTCAATTCTTAGGTAAATTCGAATACCAACTGGATGCTGTCCCACTTGATGTCTGGACAAATGACATTAGCCAAGCGGCGTTAGATCAGCGTGAAACCGAAGATTTGGCGTGGTTAGCCGATTATAAAGCCAACGGTATCGATGCCGGTGGCGATTATAATCTTGGTACCGATTTTGTGGTCAATGATGGCAATCCAGACCCGACTTCTCATATTGTCGATAAAGAAGATGCTAAAAAATGGCGTCAGGAATATTACCAAAAACGCGCTGAGGCCATTCAAGCCAAAATCGATGCAGGTTTGTATGATGGCGCTCTAGTCAAAGCGGGTGAAGGCACATTGGTGATGACGGGGGATAACACCTACCGTGGCGGTACAACCGTCGAACAAGGTTCTCTGTACGGTTTTACTGAATCCTTTGGTACTGCAGACGTGAATGTTAACGGCGGCACAATTAGCGTGCTTAATCGTTATAACGACAAATTTACTCAAAAAGGTCAGTTAGTCTCCAATGAAAGCCATAAAGCCAATATCAACATCAACGATAAAGGTACCTATTTAGTCACCGCAGGTCATGATGTGAATGTCGGTAATATGACCTTAAATCAAGGCGCTAAACTGGATGTTGCTGCCGATAACATTGGGCAACTGAAAGATGTTTATCTTAATGATAAATCAATCCAAGGTACGGTTAACGCAGATAATTTAGCTGACAATCGCGCTAAAACCAAAATGCTGGCGACAAATGCCAATAATGCTGCCGCAGATGATTATGCGTTATTCCAAAAAGACGTTTCTGTAAAAGATAACACCATTACGGGCACTCTGAGTAAAAAAGCGGATGCCTCATTTGCTTCATTTGCTAATAATGAAAATGGTCGTTCGATTGCTAATTCATTAGAAAGTAACGCTAAAGGTCAGCTATTTGATGCAACACTACCGATGAGCGAACGTGACCTTCGTAATACTTATCAATCACTCGGTAGTGATATGTACCTTAATGCGAATAATGCCAGTGTGGTGAACGTATTGGGTCTAACTCGTACCGTGAAAGATCAGGCTATCGGCGTGGGTCATGGTCGCTATGCTAACCTTGAAAATAGCAATGCACGCATTTGGATGACAGGTGTTGGTCAATGGGGCAACCTTGACTATGGCTACAGCAATATGGATACCGATTTCTATGCAGCATTAGTGGGTGCAGAAATTGATGTCGCTGAGCATACCAAAGCGGGACTGTTCTTTGGTGCGGGTTCATCTAAATATAAAGCTCATGAGTACGGCAAAATTGACAGCAATGATCTGCATGTCGGTGCCTACGGTGTATCCAATATCAAGAATGTAGCTGCGATTAACTATGGTGTAACGCATACAAACCAAGACCGAGATGCAAAACGCACGCTGTGGGTAGGCCAAGAGTCCGGTTATAACTCCACCAGCTATGATGCAAAAATCACGCAATTCTTCGTGGAAGGTGCTTATACCCAGCTGAATAATGACCGATATTCTGTTGAGCCTTATGCTGGATTTAACTGGCTGCATGTCACCAGCGATAATCTGCATGAGCAAGTCGGCAATATGCAATTCACCACCAAAACAGATAACCAAGATATCCAAGTTGGTACCGTTGGTTTACGTGGTGGCTATCCATTCAGCGCGGGTAATGTGAATCTCACACTGAAAGGTGACGTATCTGCGAGCCATTTATTTGGCGATACTCGCCCAGAAGCGATGTTGTTCCTGTCAGACACTGGCGAAGCCAAAATTCGTGGTGGCAAGTTAGATAACTTATTCGGTGTAGGCTTAGGGGTTGATGCTCAACTGAATAAATCCACGACTTTCGGTGTTTCTTACCAAGGTCAATATAACAGTGATGTCAGTTCAAGCGGTGTGAATGCCACATTAAAAATTAACTTTTAATTCAATTAATTAAAAAAGGGCAGAATCAATTTTATGTTGATTCCGCCCTTCACCGTTTTTTATCAATACAGTTTTTCGATAAATACAGCGTATGTTAATTAGCTCATATCTTGAATTTCAGAATGAGATAAGCCTGTAATTTTGCTAATGATATCAATGTCTAAACCTAGGCTTAAACTGGTCAAAACTTGGGTGTAAGTGCGTTGTTTGGCCTTCTCCTGCTCTTCTTGTCGAGCTTCTTCTCTTCCTTTGACTAACCCTCTTTTTACTCCTCTCTTTAATCCTTTTTTTAACCCCTCATTTCTTAAGCGATCAGCAATGGTCATAACAGTCTCCTGATATCCTTCGGTTTTTTCTATTAATGTTTTGACTATCTTCTTGTATGTCGGCGTATCCATCACACTAAACAGATAGTTG
>NZ_WLUG01000039.1:0-39840 GCF_009706505.1 Providencia sp. wls1922
ATGTGACCCGAGTAGCTGAGCGCAACCAACAACGCTGCGGTTCAAAGTATGACGAGTATTTAGGCTGTCTTGCTTCTATCCATAATACTACTATAATCCGGGCTCTCCAGCGCAATCAACTCATCCAGCAGAGCCGTCAGTTGCTGCATTTTCTCTTGAGAGAAAGCCTGTTCAATCTTTTGATAACCCTCTTCAACTTCCTGACGTGCCTTGTCATACAACTCTTGCCCTGTAGGGGTCAGTGAGACATACAGTTTACGTTGGTCATTCAATGGCTTTAAACGGAAAATAAGCCCTTCGCGTTCCATACGAGTCAAAATCCCCGTTAAGCTTGGACGCAAAATACAGGTTTGCACTGATAATTCATGAAAATCAATAGAGCGATTATCCGCTAACACGCGAATGATACGCCATTGCTGTTCGGTCAAATTATAGGACTTTAATATCGGTCGAAAGAAGCCCATTGCGGTCTCTCGCGCCTGTAATAATGCAATTGTCAATGATTCATGCATAAGCTTAAAACTCACCACGCTATTTAAAGTTATGAAACACCCACTACCGGGGGTTAGTCAGCCTCCGTGCTGGTTACCATTTTTAACGCTGCCATTTTTAACGCGACGGTTTTTAACGTCGCTTTAGGGTTAGCAATAAATCATAGGGTAACTGCAACACACTCAATTATCTTAAATGCAAGAGTAGCATGCAGTACTAACAATCACAAAGAAAAACACCAAAATATTAATGAGTAAATAAATTTTATCAAAAAATCAAAGTTAATATATTGTAAATTTTTAAAAGTTAAAAAAATAATAAACTCATTATATACAGTCAGTTACATGAAGACCCCTTTATTATGTTAATAAGATCACAATTAAAATTAACATTTCCATAAAGCTATTGCTTATTACAAAATAATACTTTATTAATATATTAATAATTACTCAGAATCGATCTCTTTAATAAGGAGTTGTCAATGAAAGGCACTGTTTTTGCCGTTGCCCTCAACCATCAAAGCCAACTTGATCATTGGCTCGAGGCGTTCCAGCAAGCCCCTTATAAAACCCCACCGAAAACACCTGTGTGGTTTATTAAGCCGCGTAATACACGCATTAATTCCGGGGATAACATCCTGCATCCTGCTGGTGAAGAAGTACAAAGCGGTGCAACGCTGGCGCTGGTGATTGGTAAAGATGCACGCAAAGTGACTGCACAAAATGCGTTGGAGTTCATTGCTGGCTTTGCACTGGCGAATGAAGTTAGCCTGCCAGAAGACACCTTCTACCGCCCTGCGATTAAAGCAAAATGCCGTGATACTTTCTGCCCAATCGGCGAGTTAGTGAAAACGTCGTTATCTTCACCTGTTGAGATAGTGACACTGATTAACGGCAAAGAAGCTGACAGATGGTCAACCAAGGATCTCGTTCGTAGCGCAAGCGAATTAGTGGCTGCATTGAGCGACTTCGCAACCCTAAAACAAGGGGACGTGATTTTACTGGGCACTCCTCATCAGCGCGTCACCATCAAACCGGGTGATCAGGTTGAGATCCAAGCAGCTGGCTTCCCAAGCCTCAAGAACAGCGTTGTTGCGGCAGGAGGACAATAATCATGAAACACGCAAAAATTCGTTATCAAGGCACTGAGTATTCCGTCACTGTCGGTGACAACGAAGCTATCAAACTGCCAAATGGCAACGTGATCTCTGGCGATAGCGCAGATGTTGAATGGCTACCACCTGCACAAGGTACTTTATTCGCGTTGGGTCTGAACTATGCCGACCACGCCACTGAATTAGAATTTAAGCCACCAGAAGAGCCTCTGATTTTTATCAAAGCTGAAAACAGCTTAACAGGTCACCGCCAAGTATCCGTTCGCCCAGACAATGTTGAATATATGCACTATGAGTCTGAGCTAGTGGTGATTATTGGCAAAGCGGCTCACAAAGTGTCCCAAGAAGATGCCATGGATTACGTCGCGGGTTACACCGTGTGTAATGACTACGCTATCCGTGACTATTTAGAGAACTACTACCGTCCAAACCTACGCGTAAAAAGCCGCGATACATTGACGCCAATCGGCCCATGGATGGTAGACAAATCAGATATTAAAGATCCACACAACCTCGCACTGTACACCTACGTTAATGGTGAATTGCGTCAAAAAGGCACCACCGCGGATCTGATTTTTAATATCCCATTTTTAATTGCCTACCTGAGTGACTTTATGACACTGCAACCAGGCGACATGATCGCAACGGGCACGCCAAAAGGGCTGTCTGATGTGGTTCCAGGTGATGAAGTGATCGTTGAAGTTGAAGGTGTGGGCAGGCTGATCAATACCATTATCAGCGAAAAAGAGTATGAGGAGCGAGTGTGATGACTAAGATTAACCATTGGATCAACGGCAAAAACGTTGAAAGCAAAGAGTATTTCGAAACCACTAACCCAGCAACGGGTGAAGTATTAGCGGAAGTGGCATCCGGCGGTCAAGACGAAATAAACCAAGCGGTTGCCGCTGCAAAAGAAGCCTTCCCTAAGTGGGCAAACACGCCAATGAAAGAGCGCGCACGCTTAATGCGCCGCTTAGGTGAGCTGATCGACGAAAACGTTCCGCAAATTGCTGAGATGGAAACCAACGATACCGGTTTACCTATCCACCAAACTAAAAACGTTCTGATCCCTCGCGCGTCACACAACTTTGAATTCTTTGCTGAAATTTGCCAGCAAATGAATGGTCGCACCTATCCGGTTGACGACAAAATGATGAACTACACCCTGATCCAGCCAGTGGGTGTGTGCGGGTTAATCTCGCCATGGAACGTGCCATTTATGACCGCAACATGGAAAACAGCACCGTGTTTAGCGCTGGGTAATACCGCGGTTCTGAAAATGTCTGAACTGTCTCCGCTATCTGCAAACCGTTTAGGTGAATTAGCCCTTGAAGCGGGTATCCCTGCGGGCGTACTGAACGTGGTGCAAGGTTATGGTGCTACTGCGGGTGACGCTCTGGTAAAACACCATGACGTTCGTGCAGTCTCCTTCACAGGAGGCACCGCAACTGGTCGCGCCATTATGCAAAACGCGGGTCTGAAAAAATACTCAATGGAATTAGGCGGTAAATCTCCGGTTCTGATTTTTGAAGATGCCGACATTGAACGTGCAATGGATGCCGCGCTGTTCACTATTTTCTCTATCAATGGAGAGCGCTGTACCGCGGGTTCACGTATTTTCATCCAAGAAAGCATTTACCCAGAATTTGTGAAACGCTTTGCTGAGCGTGCAAATCGCCTGATCGTCGGCGACCCTACCGATCCAAAAACCCAAGTGGGCGCCCTGATCAGCCAACAGCACTGGAACAAAGTATCTGGTTATATCCGTATTGGTATGGAAGAAGGTGCAACTCTGTTAGCGGGTGGTCCAGACAAACCAACGGATCTGCCAGCTCATCTGAAAAATGGTCATTTCCTACGCCCAACGGTTCTGGCGGATGTGGACAACCGCATGCGTGTGGCTCAAGAAGAGATCTTCGGACCCGTCGCTTGTTTAATTCCATTCAAGACCGAAGAAGATGGTCTGCGTATGGCGAACGATGTTGAGTATGGTCTGGCGTCTTATATTTGGACTCAAGATGTCAGCAAGATCCTGCGTCTTTCTCGCAATATCGAAGCGGGCATGGTGTTTGTTAACACCCAAAACGTCCGTGATTTACGTCAACCATTCGGCGGCGTAAAAGCCTCTGGCGTGGGTCGTGAAGGCGGCGAGTATAGCTTCGAAGTCTTCGCCGAAATGAAGAACGTTTGTATCTCCTACGGCGACCACAACATCCCACGCTGGGGTGTGTAATTTATTGAAATACCATTATTCTTCAATCAATTAAGTAATCTATACGATTTGAATTATATGTAATTTTGAATCAATGATAATTAATTTAGCTACTTATCCTAAATAATTCGTGTTGTAGCTAGGCGGCAAGTGAAGTTATCCCTAGGAGCATACTGAAGTATGTGACTAGGGTGACTTTATGAAGCCAACAACGCTACAGCGCGAAGTATGACGGATAAGCGAAGGGGAAAAGACATGGGTAAGTTGGCATTAACCGCAAAGATCACACACGTCCCATCAATGTACCTATCTGAACTGCCGGGCAAAAACCACGGTTGTCGCCAAGCCGCCATCGATGGGCACAAAGAAATCAGTCGTCGCTGCCGTGAACTCGGCGTCGACACCATTATCGTTTTTGACACTCACTGGCTGGTCAACAGTGCTTATCACATTAACTGCGCCGATCACTTCAAAGGCATCTATACCAGTAATGAATTGCCACACTTTATCCGCGATATGGAATATGAGTATGACGGCAACTCTGTATTGGGTCAGATGATCGGTGAAGAAGCTCGCAAGCTAGGCGTTCGTGCTCAAGCTCATGAAATTCCAAGCCTAACTCTAGAGTACGCGACGCTGGTTCCAATGCGTTATATGAACAGCGATCGCCACTTTAAAGTGATCTCTATCTCCGCATTCTGTACCTCACACAGCTTTGAAACTAGCCGTAAATTAGGCGAAGCCGTACTGACTGCGATTGAAAAATATGACGGTACCGTGGCGGTACTCGCGAGCGGCTCACTGTCTCACCGCTTTATCGATGACAATCGTGCAGAAGACGGCATGAACAGCTATACCCGCGAATTCGATGAGCAAATGGACAAACGCGTCGTCAAACTGTGGCGTGAAGGTCGCTTTGCTGAGTTCTGCAAAATGCTGCCGGAGTACGCGGATTACTGCTATGGCGAAGGTCACATGCATGACACCGTGATGTTACTGGGTCTGCTGGGCTGGGATAAATATGATGAGAAAGTGGAAGTGTTAACTGACCTGTTCGCCAGCTCTGGAACTGGGCAAATCAACGCGATTTTCCCACTACCAAAATTTATCACTGACAAACAAACAGCCAACGCATAAGGAGCAGATATGCCTCATTTTTATGCTGAATGCACCGACAACATTCGTGAAGAAGCAGCCCTACCCGAGCTGTTCGCTAAAGTAAACAGCGCGCTAGCTGGCACTGGAATTTTCCCATTAGGGGGCATTCGTAGCCGCGCAATCTGGTTGGATACTTGGCAAATGGCGGATGGCAAACACGATTACGCGTTTGTGCATATGACCTTAAAAATTGGTGCGGGTCGCTCCCTCGAAGATCGCCAAAAAACTGGGGAAATGCTGTTTGATCTGATCAAAACCCATTTTGCCTCTCTGATGGCAAAACGTTACTTGGCACTCTCTTTCACTATGGAAGAGCTTGACCCTGTTCTGAACTATAAGCAGAACAATGTGCATGCACTGTTTAAATCATAAAAAGCTTAAGTCATAAAAATTTAAATCGTGATTGATGAATATCGATAGGGGGCAATATGCCAATTTCATTTACCAATAGACCGATACCGCGCTGGTTGATCCCGTTACTGGGTTCACTGGTGGCGTTCGGTCCCCTATCGATTGATATGTACTTGCCAGCCTTGCCAAAAATGGCGCAAGCACTGAATGCCACCCAAGGACAAATGCAGTACACCCTCGGGGCATTCTTTGCGGGCTTCTGTGTCGGCATGCTGTTTTATGGTCCCCTGAGCGACCTGCTGGGGCGCCGTAAAATGTTGCTCAGTGGGCTGGCGATTTTCACCCTCGCCAGCCTGTTATGCGCGCAAGCCACCAGCTCAGAAGCCTTAATTACCTTTAGAGCATTGCAAGCATTTGGAAGTGGTGCAGCGATAGTGATGGCGCGCGCCATTGCCCGTGATGTGTATCCTTCTAGCGAGCTGCCTAAAGTGTTATCACTGATGACATTAGTCACCATGATAGCCCCATTATTAGCACCATTAGTGGGCGGTTTTTTATTAATTCATTTTGAATGGCAGGTGATTTTCTATGTTCTCGCGGCCGTGGGGCTGTGCTCTGTTTCAGCGATTTTCTTACTGCTACCTGAAACCTTGCCTCATCAGCGTGAATCCCGCAATTTAGTCGGTGTCGCCTTTCATAATTATCGGTTGGTGCTCACAGACCGAGAAGCACTAAGCATTATTGGTACTATGGCATTCTCTTTTGCCGGTATGTTCGCCTTTATCAGTGGTTCACCGTTTGTGTATATCAACTACTTTGGTGTTTCTGAACAGTATTATGGGCTGCTGTTTGGCTGCAATATTTTGGGCATGATTGCCATGTTGCTGCTGAATGTCCGATTGCTCAAGGTGTATAGCCTGCCACGAATTTTGGGCATGCAAAGCGGTATCCAATTGATTTTTGGTGTTCTGTTGTTAATTTTCTATCAACAAAGCCTACCAATTATTGTTATCCTAGTGGTTCTGTTCCTATCGATGGTTAATGCTATCGGCACCAACAGTTTGTCACTGTTACTGCAACACCGAGGGAAAATCGCAGGCAGCGCCAGTGCGCTCGCCATCTCAATTCAGTTTGCCTTGGCAGCCCTTGCCAGTGTTGCAGTGTCCATACTACAAGATGAATCCCCATTTGCTATGGCACTCGTAATGGCGATTTGTGCCGGACTGAGTTTTTCAAGCCAACGCTTGTCCGCTAAAAATGTCCACGCGCACGTTCATTCAGTGTCTTCGGAGAACAACGAAAAATGAGCTTAAACACCAATTCTAAATTATTCCGCCAGCAGGCTTACATTAATGGTCAATGGGTAAATGCCCAAGACAGTAGCCAGTTTGATGTGACTAACCCGGCAAATGGAGAAGTGATTGCTCGCGTCAGTAATGTGGGTGCAACTGAAACTCAACAAGCCATTGAAGCCGCAGAAAAAGCATTGCCAGCATGGCGTGCAAAAAGCGCGAAAGAACGTAGCCAAATTCTGAACAAATGGTTCCGTTTAATGATGGAAAACCAACAAGAACTTGCGCAGATCCTGAGTACTGAGCAAGGTAAATCCATCAATGAATCCATGGGCGAAATTGCCTACGGAGCCAGCTTTATTGAGTGGTTTGCCGAAGAAGGTAAACGTACTTACGGTGAAACTATCCCATCCCCACTGCCGGGTCGCCGCTTAGTGACCATCAAGCAGCCTGTGGGTGTGGTCGCTGCTATCACCCCTTGGAACTTCCCGAATGCGATGATCACCCGCAAAGTCGGTCCTGCCCTCGCAGCGGGTTGCACCATGGTATTAAAACCTGCGGCTGAAACCCCATTATCGGCGCTGGCATTAGCAGCATTAGGTGAAGAAGCCGGTATTCCTGCTGGCGTATTCAATATCGTTCCAGGTACCGATGCCAAAGCGATTGGTGCGGTCATGACATCTAGCCCGATTGTTCGCAAGCTGACCTTCACCGGTTCTACCCGCGTGGGTAAATTGCTGATGGAACAGTGCGCAGATACCGTGAAAAAAATGTCACTGGAATTAGGCGGTAACGCACCATTTATCGTATTTGACGATGCGGATTTAGACGCTGCGGTTCAAGGGGCTTTAGCCGCTAAATTCCGTAATAGCGGACAAACTTGCGTGTGTGCAAACCGTATTTTAGTGCAAGAAGGTGTTTACGATGAGTTTGCGGCTCGCCTAGCGAAAGCTGTGAGCGCATTAAAAATTGGTCCAGCAACCCAAGCTGATTCTGAGCAAGGCCCGCTTATCAACCAAGCTGCCGTGGATAAAGTGTCTGAGCACATTGCGGATGCCGTTGCTAAAGGTGCGAGCATCGCTGCGGGCGGTAAATCATCCAGCCTTGGTGGTCTGTTCTTCGAACCGACGGTATTAGTCAATGTGACTGAATCCATGAAAGTGGCGAAAGAAGAGACATTTGGTCCATTAGCGCCATTATTTAAATTCCGTGATGAACAAGAAGCTATCGACCTTGCCAACGACACTGAGTTTGGTCTGGCCTCCTATTTTTATTCACGTGATATCGGACGTATCTACCGTGTGGCTGAAGCATTAGAAAGCGGCATGGTGGGTATTAACGAAGGCATTATTTCAAATGAAGTGGCTCCGTTTGGTGGTATTAAGCAGTCAGGACTTGGTCGTGAAGGCTCCCGTTACGGAATCGAAGATTATCTGGAAGTGAAATATCTCTGCTTTGGTGGTCTTTCTAATTAGAAAGAAACATTAGCTGGCGGTCTTCGCTTTTAAAATCTTAGCTCTAAATAATTCAAGTTAGAACAAAACAGTAAATGAGACTAATCCCCTAGGAGCATACCGTGTGACTAGGGGATAGGCGCAAGCCTATCGTGAAGCTAACGTAGTTATAGCTCGAAGTATGACGAGCTGAGGTGCAAAAGGAAAAATAAGATGTTGCAACAAGATACCATTTCAACAATCGCTCAACGCCTAAACCAAGCGGAAAAAAGCCGCCAGCAAATCCGTCAAATCTCACTGGATCATCCCGAAATGACCATTGAAGATGCCTATGCCATTCAAAAAGAGTGGGTTGGCTTAAAACTGGCGGAAGGGCGCGTATTAAAAGGGCATAAAATCGGTCTGACATCCAAAGCGATGCAAGCCAGTTCCCAGATTGATGAGCCTGATTATGGCGCACTGCTCGATGATATGTTCTTTGATGATGGCTGTGATATTCCAACGGATCGCTTTATCGTTCCGCGTATCGAAGTTGAACTGGCATTCGTGTTAGCAAAACCGCTGCGCGGCCCTAACTGCACCTTATTTGATGTGTATAACGCCACGGACTATGTGATCCCCGCTTTAGAGCTGATCGACGCCCGTTGCCACAATATCGATCCTGACACTAACCGCCCACGTAAAGTGTTCGACACCATTTCAGATAACGCGGCAAACGGCGCGGTGATCTTAGGTGGACGTCCGATTAAACCTCGTGATTTAGACATGCGTTGGATCAGCGCCCTGCTTTATCGTAATGGCGTGATCGAAGAATCTGGCGTTGCAGCGGCGGTTCTCAACCACCCTGCCAATGGCGTGGCATGGTTAGCCAATAAATTAGCCCCACACAATGTGGAGTTACAGCCGGGACAAATTATCCTTGGCGGTTCATTCACTCGCCCTGTTCCTGCTCGTAAAGGGGATGTTTTCCACGTTGACTACGGCGTGATGGGCTCAATTAGCTGCCGCTTTGCATAAGGAGTTCACTGTGGATCTGTTAGAAAATAAATTCAAAAAAGCCCTGAAAACAGGCAAACCACAAATTGGTTTATGGCTAGGATTGTGCAGCCCATACAGTGCTGAGCTGGTTGCTGGTGCTGGATTTGATTGGCTGTTGATCGATGGTGAACATGCACCAAACAATGTGCAAACGACCTTAGCGCAATTACAAGCAATCGCCCCTTATCCATCACAACCGGTAGTTCGTCCGGCGTGGAATGAGCCAGTGATTATCAAGCAATTGCTGGATATCGGTGCACAAACGCTGTTACTGCCGATGGTGCAAAATGCAGAACAAGCAGAGCAAGCGGTACGCTCAACTCGTTATCCACCCGCGGGAATTCGTGGGGTGGGCAGCGCCTTAGCGCGCGCCTCTCGCTGGAATCGTATTCCCGATTATTTAAAACGCGCTAACGATGAAATGTGCGTGATTGTCCAAGTGGAAACCCACGAAGCTATAAAAAATCTGCCTGAGATCCTCAAAGTTGAAGGCGTTGATGGTGTCTTTATCGGTCCTGCGGATCTGAGTGCGGATATGGGCTTTTCTGGCAATCCAAACCATCCTGAAGTGAAAGCGGTGATTGAAGATGCCATTAAGCAAATTCGTGCGGCAGGTTTAGCGCCAGGAATTTTGATGGCGGCACCGGATATCGCAGAACACTATATTAAGCTCGGCGCCTTGTTTGTCGCCGTTGGCGTGGATACCACATTACTAGCGCGCACCGCTGAAGCCCTTGCCGCAAAATTCGGTAAAACGGTTTCCGATATGGATAACAGCGCATCTAGCGTGTACTAAAGCAATCTGAACTCCTCTAGGTCGCTCAATTTTACCCTACGCTCATGAGCGACCTAGATAGTAAGCAATAAAATCGCAACCACAACAAGGCAGCCCAAATGACTGCCTAGTAGACCCTTGTACCTATAATAAATTGTAATTAGAGGGCATTATAATGAGTCATTCACAGAATGTTGCTAGCACCAACCCTGCAGAGCAACATAAGAACCTTACCGAACCGCAACAGCGGGTAATTAATAAGCTTTTTAAACGACTGATCGTATTTCTGTTTGTTCTGTTTGTTTTCTCGTTCTTAGACCGAATTAATATCGGCTTTGCGGGGCTAACAATGGGGAAAGACATTGGTCTAACGTCCACCATGTTTGGTCTGGCAGCGACGCTGTTTTACGCCACCTACATTATTTTTGGTATTCCAAGTAACATCATGCTTGGCATTGTCGGTGCTCGTCGCTGGATTGCCACTATCATGGTGCTATGGGGTATTGCTTCTACTGCCACTATGTTCGCGACTGGGCCAACCAGCTTATATATTTTACGCATGCTGGTGGGTATTGCTGAAGCTGGTTTCTTACCAGGTATGTTAGTTTACTTAACTTACTGGTTCCCCGCTTATTTCCGCGCACGTGCTAACGCTCTGTTTATGATTGCCATGCCAGTTACTATGGCATTTGGTTCACTAGCTTCTGGTTATATTTTAGGGCTAGATGGTGTGTTAAATCTGAAAGGCTGGCAATGGTTGTTCTTACTGGAAGGTTTCCCATCCGTTCTGCTGGGTATTTTAGTGTGGTTCTATCTGGATGATTCTCCGAAGAAAGCAAAGTGGCTAACTCAGGAAGATAAAGACACCCTGCAAGAGATGATGGATAAAGACCAGTTAGAGCTTGTGCAGCCACACGGCTCAAAAAGCCAGACTGCGCTGCAAAATAGCAGCCTGTGGAAAGAGATTTTCACCCCGGTGATCTTAATGTATACCGTGGCTTATTTCTGTCTAACTAACACGTTGAGCGCCATTAATATTTGGACACCACAAATTATGCAGAGTTTTAATCAGGGCAGCAGTAATGCCATGATTGGGCTATTAACTGCGATCCCTCAGTTCTGTACGATTTTGGGGATGATTTATTGGAGTCGCCGCTCAGATCGCTTGCAAGAGCGTAAGATGCACACTGCGTTACCGTATTTGTTTGCGGCGGCAGGTTGGATCATCGCAGCGATGACTCATCAGCCGATACTCCAATTATTGGGGATCATTATGGCGTCCACCGGTTCGTTTACTGCTATGGCCGTTTTCTGGACCACGCCAGATCAGTCGATCAGTTTACGCGCTCGCGCAATCGGTATTGCCGTAATCAACGCAACAGGTAATATAGGTTCCGCGGTCAGCCCACTATTAATCGGTTGGCTAAAAGATCAAACGGGTAGCTTCAATTCTGGTCTCTATTTTGTTGCCGGTTTGCTGGTGGTCGGCGCCCTTCTGGTCATCGCCATCCCAATGAAAAACTCAAGACCAAGAGCCACACCGTAAGCGGTAGAATTATATAGTTTTGTTAGCTAAAAATGAGTGCTGCAACAGATCGGAAAAATTGAATTTATTTAATCCCCCTTAAATATTGTTCAAAATAATTCGAGTTGCAGTTAACTATGCTACAGGCAGAATTCTCAGTGGCTGCCTAATGTTCACAAATCTGTAGGTTAAAGGGGAGTAATTCCCCAAAATAATTCGAGTTGCAGCTAGGCGGCGAATGAGTTAATCCCTGGGAGCATACTTGAGTATGTGACTAGGGTTGACTCATGAAGCCAACAACGCTGCGGCTTGAAGAATGAAGGGGAAAGAATTGATCAATAACATAGATATTGGGAAGGACTACGATGACGTCCTGGGTAATGACGACGTCCACTACCAAACCTTCGGCAAACTCGCCGCCTTCTTCGGTCGCGACATGCCCGCGCATCGTCACGATGGCTATTTCCAATTACACTATTTAGTCACTGGGCATATTACTCTCCAGCTGGATGAGTCTCGTTATTCTGTGCAGGCACCGCTATTTATTTTGACGCCCCCTTCTGTCGCCCATGCGTTTTTTACTCAAGAAGACACTGACGGGCATGTATTAACCGTGCGGCAAGATTTAATTTCGCCGCTGTTGGAGTCTCTTTATTCAGCCAATCTGGATAGAGTCGATATTCCCGCGATTTGTTTATCTGTCGCGGATAAGCCCCAAGACATTGAAACTTTTAATCACTATTGGGATTTAATGGCGCGGGAATCTGCGAATAACTATATTGGTCGAGACCAAGTGTTATCTTCGCTTGCCCAAGCCTTATTTACCTTTTTACTGCGCTCTGTCCCCCTTGACGAGCATCATGTTAGTGGCGTTCGTGGTGAACATCGATTATTCCAACGTTTTAACCAGCTTATCGATATGCATTATCGTGAGCATCTCTCTGTCCCTGACTATGCGGATAAGCTCGGCGTCACCGAATCTCGCTTAAAAGATATGTGCCGGCGATTTGCCAACCGCCCACCTAAAAAGCTTATTTTCGACAGGATTTTGCGGGAAGCCAAACGCATGCTGCTATTTTGCGATAGCCCCGTTTCTGAAATTGCTTATCAACTTGGATTTAAAGATCCAGCCTATTTTGCCCGCTTTTTTAATCGCTCTGAAGGTACCTCTCCGAGCCAATGGCGTGAACAAAATATCCACTAGATCGCGGATATCAAAATTTTAGCATCCCCCTTTAAATTATTTTACATAATGCAAACATTTTTGATGTCTTGCATTTTTATTTTTAAAGTTACAACTGGTACTATTAGAAGCAAACAAAAAGTGAATACACAGCTCAAAAAACAATCAAACAAAATGATATCAAATAAAATCCATTAAGTTTTTAACAAAGTATAATTCAATGATAAATAAGGACTTATATATTGAAATTGAAATAGCATTAATATTAAAATATCGATAAGATCACATTTCTTTCATAAAACCATCTTACCAACGAAAAGTACCAGCATTCCTTTGGAAAATCTCTTTTAAAACCCCACAGAAAACGATTCAATTAGTAAACACAAAACAAACATAAAATTAACATTATTCAAGCTTGCAACCTTTGTACGCCGACAACCCGCAAGCCCTCTTTGTTCTAAAACGAGGTAGACATGAAACCAGAAGATTTTCGTTCCGATGCTAAGCGCCCATTTAATAGCCAAGAATATCTAAAAAGTTTACAAGATGGTCGCGAGATTTATATCTATGGTGAGCGTGTTAAAGATGTCACCACGCACCCTGCTTTTCGTAACTCAGCAGCTTCTATAGGACAGTTATATGATGCGCTTCATGATAAATCGACTCATGACCAGCTTTGCTGGGGCACAGATACAGGCAACGGCGGGTATACACACAAATTCTTCCGCTTCGCAAAAAGTGCAGATGACCTACGCCAACAACGCGACGCCATCGCAGATTGGTCACGCCAAAGCTACGGATGGATGGGACGCACTCCAGACTATAAGGCGGCATTCGCCAGCTGTTTAGGCGCTAACCCAGAATATTACGGCCAGTTTGCCGATAACGCACGCAACTGGTACAAACGTATTCAAGAGAGCGGTTTATACTTTAACCATGCAATTGTTAACCCACCTATTGATCGCCATAAGCCCGCTGATGAAGTTAAAGATGTTTATATAAAGCTAGAAAAAGAAACTGATGCAGGTATTATCGTCAGCGGTGCAAAAGTTGTTGCAACCAACTCTGCGTTAACACACTACAACTTTATCGGTTTTGGTTCTGCACAAGTCATGGGTGATAACCCTGATTTTGCGCTGATGTTTGTTGCGCCAATGGATGCGGACGGTGTGAAATTAATTTCCCGTGCATCTTACGAGTTAGTTGCTGGTGCAACAGGAGCTCCGTTTGATTATCCGTTATCAAGCCGTTTTGATGAGAATGATGCCATTCTGGTCATGGATCATGTGTTAATTCCATGGGAAAACGTGCTGATTTATCGTGATTTCGACCGTGCTCGTAACTGGGCGGTACAAGGTGGCTTTGCTCGCCTGTTCCCATTACAAGCTTGTGTACGTTTAGCCGTCAAACTGGACTTCATCACAGGTCTTCTGCAAAAGAGCCTTGAATGTACGGGTGTTATTGATTTCCGTGGTGTTCAAGCGGATCTCGGTGAAGTGGTCGCTTGGCGTAACCTGTTCTGGTCACTGACTGATGCTATGTGTTCAGAAGCAAAAGCTTGGGAAGGCGGTGCGTTCCTGCCAGATACTCAAGCCATCCAAACGTATCGTGTTATGGCACCAATGGCCTACACCAAAATCAAAAATATCATCGAAAGTAACGTAACAAGTGGTTTGATCTATCTGCCATCAAGCGTTCGTGATATGAATAACCCAGAGATTGACAAATATCTGGCAAAATATGTTCGCGGTTCAAATGGGATGGATCACGTTGAACGTATTAAAATTTTAAAATTAATGTGGGATGCTATCGGTAGTGAATTCGGTGGTCGTCACGAGCTGTATGAAATTAACTACGCGGGAAGCCAAGACGAAATTCGTCTGCAATGTCTGCGTCATGCATACGGTTCTGGTAATATGAAAGCCATGACTGACATGGTTGACCGCTGCCTGTCTGACTATGATCAGCACGGCTGGAAGCGCCCTCACCTGCACAACAACAACGATATTAATCTGTTAGATTCGCTGCTGAAGTAATCGGCAGCAGGAGGTCAAAATGTCTTTAGAAAATGAACATCGCTTACGTTTCAGAGATGCGATGGCAAGTCTCGGTGCCGCTGTTAACATCGTCACCACGGATGGTCCAGAAGGCCGTTGCGGTATTACTGCCACTGCGGTTTGTTCTGTGACTGATACGCCACCGACTTTGATGGTATGTGTTAACCGCAACAGCTCTATGAATGCGGTTTTTCAAAAGAATGGCCGCCTATGCGTTAACGTTCTCAACCATGATCAAGAAGATTTAGCTTGTCACTTTGCGGGCATGAAAGGCTCGACAATGGATGAGCGCTTTGGATGGGATATGTGGGATAAAGGTATTTTAGAACAACCATTGTTAAGAAATGCCCTTGCTAATCTTGAAGGTGAAATTACCCAAGTACAAGATATTGGCACTCACTCTGTCTATATGGTTGAGATGAAAAAGATTGTTGTTAGCGATGATGGACATGGCTTGGTCTATTTTAAACGTAAATTCCATCCCGTTTTGCATAAAATCTTAGAGCATACAGCCTAATTTAACCTCCATTTTATTACGCTATTCTAAGCCCCTAAATACATCATTTAGGGGCTTTTTTATTATATCTATCGAATGTAACTTTCTTAAATCAAATCCATTATCAGGCAATTTCTGTCTAATTGACACCGACCAAATTAGAGGTATACACTGGAAAAATACTTATTTGACATCCTAATAAATAAAATAAAACAAAATATGAAATATCTTATAAATAATATTATTTATGACAGCCATCAGGGGTTGTTATATCGCGATAATATCGGCGATGCAATTAAACTAACTACCACACTAAACCGCTTATTATTGGTGTTAGTGCAAAATAATGGTGAGATTTTAGATCGTGAAACATTATTAAGCCGAGTGTGGGATGAACATAACCAAGTTGCATCCGATAATAACCTTAACAGTAGCATTTCTGTTTTACGCCGTCATTTGTCCTCATTTTGTGAGGATGAAATAATTACGACTATACCTAAAGTGGGTATCAAGCTTAATGCGCAATTGCAGTTACTATCATCAGAATTAAATCATGATGTCCAGCAAAAAGAACCTCAAGAAATATTACTTAATGAACCACATAAAGCAGCCGTTATAGAAGAAACACCAAAAGAAAAAGCGCAAACAGTAAAGAAAAAAAGTTACATTCTCAATAACCGTTTTATTGAGCTAGCCTTAGTTGTGATTATTATTTTTTGCTTACTTTATCTTTTTAAAAGCTATTTTTTTGCTACGCGAACAGAATATCCTGAGGTGGGTCGCATTGATCAGTGCAGCATACGCTATATTAATAGTTACCATAAACCCGATACGACGACGATTAGTTTTACTGATTTACAAAATCAGTTAACACGGTTAAACATTGATTGCAAAAAACCGGCTACATTATTTTATTACAATGTTGGAATCGTCACGAATGATAAAAACCTCTATGATAACTTTTTATTTTTATCTTATTGTCCTAACACCCCCAAAGATAGTACAACAGTGAGTTGTGAGAATTTTTATGTCAAATAAGAAATCTATCAGGGCTTTTTGGCTACTGATTATTTCAACCATCTTAGTCTTCATTAGTAGCTATGTTTATTATAAAAACAACACGGCCATTGTTCCGAGTTGCAGAGCAACACTGAAAATTGATATTTCAGATAGCCGTTCAGACTTAAAAGGCTATTACCTACTTAGTATTATTCCAAATGAGCATGACCCTGAGCATCATACCTTTGTGATGAATGGAACCATTAGCAACGATGGTAAAAGTTATGTTATCGCTCGCAAATTTTATATGAAATATGTCTACCAAGGCGGGCATTTTTTCTCACAAGTCGAACGAGTTGTTATTGATCCTAATGACCAAGCTCAAAATAAAATAAAAATACGGGGTATTCCGCAAGAAGGGCAAATTTATTTTGTAAACATAAAGCGTTTGAGTGAAAAAAACTATATTTTTGAAGAGAACTTCTCCCCTCTTTTTATTTGCACAATTTAATTTAAATCAGCAAACATTTCATCATGACAAATATAGAGCATCGAATTATGACATTTGATGCTCTATTTTTTTAATTTTTAAAAATTACTTATTAATTTACCTTAAAGCAAAAGTGATTAAAAATCCCATACATTACCACAGTGAAATAAAAACATTAAAACTCACGTTAAAAATATTAATACCAGAATTAAATATTTTACTTCATTAAAATACCAATACTTTATTTCAAAAAACTCTCCTGATGGATAAACTTGTTTTCGTCGAAATGACTTACACAAAAAGCCAATGCATGGATGCACTAGGCAATTTGCATTCACTTTAGGGACTAAAAATTACTTATCTTTAAGGATCTATCACATGAAATTAAATAAATTATCTGTTGCTGTTTTATTTGCAGCTTCTACTCTGTCTGCATCTGTTTTAGCTAGCGGCAACACGGGTGAATTACATTTTAGCGGTCAAGTTGTTAACTCCCCATGTAATATCGAATCTGAAAGCACCAAACAAGAAGTTCCATTTGGTCAACTGTCACGTGCTTCTTTAGAAGCAGGTAATGCAGCAGAGAAAGATATCTCTATTAAATTAAAAGAATGTAACTTCGACGAATTCAGTAAGGATACTGAAGGTAAATGGGTTGCAGTTAAAGATATCAAAATCACTTTCGGTGGTAAAAACTACGTTGGTACTAATAAAGAGTTCTTAGGCGTGACTGGTACCGCTAATAACGTTGGTATTCAAATTAAAGATTTTAAATTTGATGAAGCTAAATCTGTACTGAACCAAATTCGTAACAGACAAGGTGAAAACGTTCTGGAATTTACTGCATTAGCAAAACGTGTTGATGCTTCTACTCCAGTAACTGAAGGTGAATTCAACTCTATCGCTGACTTCAAAATCACTTACGAATAATTTTTATGGGAGGGGAAACCCTCCCAATAAAAAGGTTCATTATGCGAAATTTATCTTTCTTATGGTCAACACTATTATTAGCTCCTTTTATTTCTAATGCAGAATATACAGTTGATGGCGGAATTCGTGGTGAAACTGTTATGCGCGGATATATTGTTGCTGCGCCCTGCTCAATAGAAACAGACAGCCAATATCAATATATTAATTATGACCTTGTTTCTAAAAGTGACATCAATACAGAAGAAGCAAAAAATAATAATAGAAAAACATTTAACATTAAATTAAACAACTGCATTAGTGAATATGACAAAGATAATAGCAAAGGCATAAAAATTAAATTCTTTGCCAATAGTGACATCTACAACAATGCAATCAAACTGTCAGGTCCTACGGATGGTGTCGTTGTCTATATTTATGACACCAATAACAATTTAGTCACTCCGAATAAATCGTATTCTATTTCAAATAGCGCTATTTACTTTGATAGAAAAACAAAAGTCAGTTTTTTGAAATATGAAACAGAAATTGACACCATTAATAATGAGATTGAACCCGGAAATTACTTTGCCACGATTAAATTCAATGTAAGTTACGACTAATAAATATTTTAAATTAATTTATATGATAAGAACACTATGGCTAAATTTAATATTTTTCACCAGTTAATTATTATATCTTGCTTATCCAGTATTCCTACTGTTGCTTTTTCTGTTGAATTTAATACAGATATGCTTGATACCAAAGATACTCAGAATATTGACTTTAGCCAGTTTTCTCAGGCCGGATTTGTTATGCCTGGAAATTATCATCTAACGATTAAAGTCAATAATGAACGTTTGGGTAATGCCCGCGATATTACTGTAGGTGCGCCAACGTCTGCTGAAGATTCATTATTTAGCGTTGTTTGTGTTCCGGCAGCTATTACGGATCAACTCGGCTTAAAACCAGAAGCTATTCGCTTAATTAAATATCGCGATAACGATCAGTGTATCGATTTGTCTGCGCTTGAAGGCAGTACCATGAGCGTGGATTTATCCACGTTAACACTGACGATCTTGATCCCGCAAAGTTATTTGGAATATACCGACCCTAGCTGGGTGCCACCTTCTCGCTGGGAAGACGGTATTAACGGCTTTTTACTCGACTACACCTTGACGGGCTCCTTTACCCGCCGAGATAGCGGAACAAAAGAATCCTATTTATCTGCGAACGGAACTACAGGGTTAAATCTCGGTGCGTGGCGTTTACGTGGGGATTACCAAGCAAACTACCGTAAATCATCGGGTAACTATAACAATGAATATAGCGATGCCATATTCAGCCGTTTATATGCTTATCGCTCATTAGCGAATATCGCCTCGGTTCTAACGTTGGGGGAAAACTATTTCTACTCGGCTATTTTTGATTCCTGGCAGTTCACGGGTCTATCACTAGAGACCGATGAAAACATGCTGCCACCGAAACTAACGGGATACGCCCCTGAGATCATCGGGATAGCTCAGACTAACGCCACGGTCATCGTCAAAAGCCATGACCGAATTGTTTTGGAAACTACGGTTCCCGCTGGTCCATTCCAGATCCAAACATTGGATAGCTCAATCCGTGGAACCTTAGATGTCACGGTGCGTGAAGAAAATGGCGAAGAACAAAAGTTCAGCATTACTACAGCGGCGCTGCCTTATTTAACACGTCCTGGACAAGTTCGCTATAAGTTTGCCGTCGGTAAACCTCGTTACGATGGGCGTCACCTTGAAGGGGATATGACCGCATCGGGCGAGCTTTCTTATGGACTTAATAATATTTGGTCTATTTATGGTGGGTCGATTTTATCCAAAAACTACCAAGCATTTTCAGCTGGTTTTGGGCGTGACTTATTTACCTTCGGGAGCTTGTCATTTGATATAACGCAGTCCCATGCAAAGTTACTCAGCAATACCTTAACAGGACGCAGTTACCGTTTAAGTTACTCAAAATCGTTTGATGAGGCGAGAACCGACATTACCTTCGCAGGCTATCGATTCTCGGATGAAACCTATCGTTCATTGCAACAAACGTTGGACGAACGCCGTACAGGGATTGAAACTCAAGCACACAAAGAGAGCTATCAGGTCAATATTAATAAATATTTTGATGCGTTCTCACTGGGTGGAAACTACCAATACAACACGTATTGGAATAGCCAAACGGAAGAGCAATTTGGGGCCTATATCAACACCGCCTTCAATATTGCCTATTTAGGGTTAAAAAATATCAGCTTAACTGCTTCTGCGACACGCTCCAAAAGAGCGGGATATCAGGATGATGCCATTACGTTGTATGTCACTGTTCCCCTCACAATGGGCAGCAGCATGAGTTTCTCTGAGGGTTATACACGTGACCAAAATGGGCGCCGTTCTTCAACCCATAACGTGGGCTATAGCGGCTACAACGATCAGCGTAGTTATAACCTGAACGTAGGTTACCAAACGGGACAGTATCAAGACTCACAAACCAGTTTCAGTGGTTATTTGAGCCAGAACTTCCCAACGGCATCACTATCGGCCAATGCCAGTTATGTTCCCAACGAGTACCACACCGTTGGTGGTTCAATTAACGGAGGGATCACATTGGTCAAAGAGGGAATTGCGCTGCATCAGGCAGCTTATGGTGGAACGCGCTTAGTCGTTGAAACACCGGGAGCGAGCAACGTGCCATTAAACGGCGGTGTTTATAAAACTAACCGCTTTGGCTTAACCGTGCTCCCTAACGTGAGTAGCTATCGCAAAACAACAGCATCAATTAATACCAGTAAATTACCGAACAATATCGAAGCGTTAGAGAGTGTTACCGAAGCCACATTAACCCGTGGAGCCATCGGTTATCGCAGCCTTAATGTTATTCAAGGGGAAAAAACCTTTGCCCGTTTAAAACTGGCAGACGGTACTTACCCACCTTTTGGCGCCAGTGTGCGTAATAAAAATAACATTGAGCTCGGCATTGTGGGTGAGCAAGGGATCACATGGATTGTCGGCGTGATGCCAAATGACCTGCTTAACCTTTACTGGGGAAATAAATTGCAATGCAGCACGCAAGTCACTGAGTTTAAAAACAGTGCAGAAAGCTACCCTGTATTAATTTGTCATTAGGAAACAATTTAAATGAAATCAAATCTTTTTAATTTACTTCGCACCAGTGTCTTATTGACCTCTATCGGTGCAATGGGCGCCACTTACGCCGCAGTTACATTGGATCGTACTCGTATTATTTTTGATGGTGATCAGCAGTCTATTAACATCACTATTCGCAATGATAACCCCGAGCTGCCTTACCTAGCACAATCATGGTTAGAAGATGCGTCAGAGAAAAAATTGGAAGCTGGCCCGATTATCGCGACGCCACCGATTCAGCGTATGGAGCCAAAATCCACTAGCTTAGTTCGTTTAAGCACTGCGCCAGATATCAGTAAGTTACCTCAGGATAGAGAGTCTCTGTTTTACTATAACTTGCGTGAGATCCCACCAAAATCAACGGAAGCAGGTGTTCTACAAATCGCCCTACAAAGCCGTGTAAAACTGTTTTATCGCCCAGAAGCAATTGTGGCGGATAGCAAAAAAGAGTGGGCAAAACAGGTAACACTAACCCCAACAGCCAATGGTTATCAGCTAAATAACCCAACAAGTTTTTATCTGACCGTTATCGGCATTGGTAACAGCCAGAAGCAGTCTGAGCAAAGTGATTTTGATGCTGTTATGGTGCCACCGAAATCAACCCATAACCTAAAATCAGCGAAATTTGCGACGCCATATCTCACCTATATCAATGATTATGGTGGAAAGCCATCACTGGCGTTTAAGTGCCAAGCATCGCAGTGCACAGTCACACCATAGACGTAACGGATAAACAGGAATATCAACATGAAACTGTATCACTTTGGGTTATCGCTCATGTTCGCCATGCCTGTATTGGCAGAAACGCCATCGCAACCCTCATTATTGGAAACAACAGGCACTGTTTATGTTCATGCGCGTTTTCTCATAACACCTTGCCAGCCTAATGTAACGATGACAAGAGCGGTCAATCATGTCAATGAACCTGTTTATCAATTTACTGTGAGTTATGCCCATTGTGTCACCCGCACTTATAACCAAACGTGGGCACCATTCACGTTGAAATTTGCGGGTCAGCAATATGTTTTTTCAAAGCCGCAGACAAATAAAAGTATGACTTTTTTACTTCCAGCCGAAAGCTCAGCACGCCGTTTGGAGATGATTTATGACTAAAACATTCGCACTTATGGTTGGCATGAGTAGCTTGTTATTTACCAGCTACGGCAGCTTGGCAAATAGTCTATCCGTCTATTTTGAAGGGACACTGGTGCCTATCGGTTGTCGCTTATCCGACGATGACACGAAGAAAACGGTTTACTTATCAGGTCTGCGCTTTTCTGAACTTGAAAATCTGGGGCGTTCTGATGTTCAACCTTTTCAGTTGGATATCGTCGATTGCTCAACCGCGGCATTAAATAAGACCATCAAAATTACGCTAAATACTCAAGATACTGAAACTCACAATGGCGTCACCTATTTGAAAACAACCGGCGAGTCCAATGTGTTACTGGCGTTAACTGATGGCAAGAATGCTCAACCTTTGAAATTTAATACCCCGATTGATATCAGTACCGTCACGGAATCGGGAAAAGGCTCCATTAACCCACTGCAATTTGGGGTATATGCACAAAAGCCCTTTAACGGACGGCTCAAAACAGGGAGTTTCTCATCCTTAGTCACTTTCAATCTGGACTACCAGTAGGAGAATGCAGATGAAAATATCCGGTTTTTTAGGGGCGATTTGCTTGCTAATGAGCAGCTTTTCACTGGCTGATATTTTAATTACGTTGGAAACCACATTAGTGCGTCCATCCTGTGTGATCACCAATGAAAATGGTGATAAAGAGCTGTATGTGAATTTTCAAAATGTCGCATTAGATCGCATAACAGAAGAAAAGCAAAACTTTGGGATCCTAATTAAACAGTGCGATCTGCGTAAAAATTTACGAATTTATTTATCCCCTAAAGAGGGTTCGACCCTCACGATTAATAACGAAACGGTATTAAGCACCACGATCCAAGGATTAGGGATCCGCTTTTCCCAAGCCAATAGAAATACCGCTATCAATCTACTGAAATGGGAGCCCATCTTCCCGTCAGTGAGTGGTGACACCGCCACATTGACCTTACAGTCACAATTAGTTACGAATCAAGTGCCTGAAACACTTGAAGTCGGCCCGTTTAGTGCGGCACTGTCAGTGATGATTGATTATCTCTAAAGTTAGGTAACGACAATGAAAAAAACATCTAAAACTTCGCTAATTTCATTAATGACCATGCTGATGTCACTGTTTCTCTATAGCCAAGTGTCTCATGGGTTAACTCGCTACTCGTCCAGTGGTGGAGGTTATAGAATGAATCTTGTCTCCAATAACTCGGTCATCGCGAGCACTCCGACAATTGGAAGCAATGGCGAGAAATACTACTCCGTCGCTCCGCCAAATAAAGAGGGTATTGTGATTAATGAAAGTTCATCACAGCCCTACGGTACTGTCTATTGCACTGTGAATTTTTTAGCGGGTAACTACCAAAACGGACTGGCATGGAACTATGCCTTTCATCGTGTTTTTGCTTATATGCCAGAGGCTGGCTTTAGCATTAAGGGGCTAACCGCTTATAAAATTAATGCGAATACTTATTTCACACTGTATTCAGACAATGGAATTACTCAGGGTTGGAAAAACATTTCTGGACGTGGGTGTTCTTCCGAAGAAATGGGGCCATTAGACGCAGGATTCTTCACCGTTCAATTCCCATTTGAAGTACGTATTTATGTGAAAGATATTCCCATTGATGGCAAAGTTGTTATTCCACCAGCAATGATTGCAGGCTATACCCGAATGTTCCAATATCCGGGTACACCTGATGTATTCGTTCCAGCGGATAAAGCGAGTGTAAAACTGGATTTAACTCAGTCGGTGATTAACTACCCATCAAACTGTAAATCCAATATTGATAACTTAAATATCAATCACAATACACTGGATGCCATTGAATTTGATAGTAAACAAACCCGTACTGCAACCTATCAATGTGATAGAAGTCAGGGGGTTAGAGTGAAATTCGCCTTAGATTACGTTATGGATAACGATCCACAAAAGCGTGTGCCGCTGAAATCAGGTAATAACACGATTTACTCTGAGTTATCACTGTACGATGCAGAGAATAACCTACGCGGTAAAACTATCGAAACCACCATTGATAAAGTGAAAAATATTGAAATCGAAAGCCACCTTTATGGATTAGATGCTGAGCCAGGAAAATACACTGGTAATGCGTGGTTAATTGCAACTTATTTATAATTAACATGCAGTATAAATTTTATGATTATGCTTTCTCGTGCTGTATTTATTAGTATTTTTATTATTTGGAATCTCGCCAGCATAATTTACATTGATAATTTAGGTAGCTTAAGGCAATCGCTGCCACAAAATATTATTAGCTGGTTAGCGATTGCATTAATTATTTCCATCATTGCATTTACCGTATTTTATAGAAAAAATCGGATTTTCATTACGATTCCTGCAATGTGTTTTTGTTTAGCGCTAGCCATATTAAGCATCAATCTTTTTTATCTAAAAGAAAGTAATAATGTTATATTTTGGTATTGGTCTGGTATTAGCGCAGGAGTCATACTGTATATTGTTGGACTGCAAATACGAGAGAAGTGGCTAATTCAATCTTTCTGTATTTATTGTTTTATCGCTATTAATGTTATTCAGTGTTTATTTACTATTTATCAGTACTTTTTTGAAACCAGTATTTTTTATTTTGCAACAGATATGCGGTCATATGGTTTGACACAACAAATTACCATTTTATCGGTTAACATGGCGATGAGCTGTATGTTTTCGTTGATGACCCTTGTGTTATCGCAATTTAAACTCGCATCACTCATCCAAGAAAAATGCCGCATAACACTATTAAGTTTCTGTATTTTCTTGTTTACGGTGACGCTGATTGTTCTGCAATCCATCACCACAACATTGAGTTTTGCAGTTTGCGCATTTATCTTTATCTGTTTGTTTTATCAAAAGAATAAAGTAAGGATCAGTGTCAGCTATTTCATTATTGCCGTCGCTGTATTTATTGGAGTTTACCTTATTCAGCTATGCCCAAAGTATATCGACAGTGAGATAATCAACCGCTTTCACCTTAAGCAGATGTTACGGTTTTCCATTTCACTGTTTATCTACCCACCAGCTGAAGTTTGGGAACAACCTTTAATTATTAATGCGAGCATGGAGAAAAATCAGCTCCCATTTTTAAGTTCTGAAAATTATATTGTCCCTCATATTTATAATGAGATATTGCGTTGGATTATGACTGGTGGGTTTATCAACCTTATTTTTATGTCATTAATAATAACGGGGGGTATATATGTTATTTATCAGTCAATTATTAAATATAAAAAAAACGGGAACGGTTATTCAATATCCTTGGTATTAGCATTAACACCTGTGGTTATTAATAGCAATTTAGAACACCCATTTTTACAATCAGTATTACATTGGGGAATGATTATATTGTTTTTATCATTTTCAGATGCTTCATTCCCACTGAGAGAACAATCCAGTTTCTATATTAATAAACATCTTTCTTTATTGTTTAGTTTTAGCACTTTTATTATTGGCCTCATCGTTTTTATTATTGGATTAAATTTATTTAATGGTCAATCTTTCTTTCACACCAATATTTTTTCATTTGCATAATGAGAAAATTAAAAGATAAACGAGGACAGCATAATGACTCTCTATGACAATCAAATCTCCAATACAGATATTGGTGCAAAAGTCCGTAAACGCCGACTATTATTGGGCTGGAGTGCCAGTATTCTTGGTAAAAAAACGGGCTTAAGCCAACAGCAGATCTCTCGCTATGAACGTGGAACTCAAAATTTTACAATCCACCGATTATGTATTTTTGCCAATGTGCTTCAATGTGATTTAAATTACTTTTTAGAACGTAGAAATTCTTCGGTAACAGTACCGATTAATCTGTAATGCTGTTGTATTTATATCGCCGAAAACCTTATTTGATCGCGACATAATCATGCCCTCTAAGTCTATTTTTAGGGGGCATTTTCATTCCTAAAAGCAACCTAGACGGATATTTCTACATTGCTAGAACCTGTTAATTCAATAATTAGAAAAATAAATACTAATATATTATCCCGCAATTAGAGGCGCATTGTGATCGAGATATTAAATACGGTGATTTCCCCACGGATCATCAGAAGATGAGTTGGCATCATCCATTGAATCGTCTTCTAGCATATCAAGATAGAGCGCTTCAACTTCAGCCCGCGCCCATGGCGTTCTTCGTAGGAATTTTAAGCTTGATTTTATACTGGGATCTTTGTTGAAGCAGTTGATTTTAATAATGTTGCCTAATTTTGCCCAGCCATAATGGTTAACTAATTCTGTTACCTGCATTTCAAGTGTAACCCCATGTAATGGGTCTTTAGATTTATGTTCAGTCATTTGTATTACCTTATAGGGCATTTCGGAGTATTTAAAGCACGCGAAGATTACAAGAAATGCAAGGCGCTCGCAATCAATACGGTAAGTTACAGACTCCTTAGTGAAAACATAAAAAATCCCCCAGCAAGTTACCCTGCTGGGGGATGATTTATTCACAAGTTAAACTCGTAAATTACAGAACATCTACGCAGTTCAGTTCTTTGAATGCTTGCTCTAAACGAACAACCATTGAGTCTTGTGCTTTACGCAACCACACACGTGGATCGTAGTATTTTTTGTTTGGCTTATCATCGCCTTCTGGGTTACCTAACTGAGATTGCAGGTAGCCTTCTTTCGCTTTGTAATACTGTAAAATACCATCCCATGTTGCCCACTGAGTATCGGTATCGATGTTCATTTTGATAACACCGTAGCTTACTGCTTCTTTGATTTCAGCAGCGCTTGAGCCGGAACCACCGTGGAAAACGAAATCTAAGCTGTTGTGTGGCAGGTTAAATTTCTCAGACACGTAGTCTTGGGAATTACGCAGAATTTTTGGCGTTAATTGTACGTTTCCTGGTTTATAAACACCGTGTACGTTACCAAAAGAAGCCGCGATAGTGAAACGTGGGCTGATAGCGTTCAGTTTTTCGTAAGCGTAAGCCACGTCTTCTGGTTGGGTGTACAGCGCTGAGCTGTCCATGCCAGTGTTATCAACACCATCTTCTTCACCACCAGTACAACCTAATTCGATTTCCAGAGTCATGTCGATTTTCGCCATGCGCTCTAAATATTTAGAACAGATTGCAATGTTTTCTTCCAGAGATTCTTCTGACAGGTCAATCATGTGAGAAGAGAACAGTGGTTTACCCGTTTTCGCGTAGTGTTTTTCACCCGCATCTAACAGACCGTCAATCCATGGCAGTAATTTCTTCGCACAGTGGTCAGTGTGCAGAATCACTGGCACACCGTAGTGCTCTGCCATTTGGTGTACGTGGTGTGCACCTGAAATTGCACCTAAGATAGCTGCTTGTTGCCCTTCAGCTTTCAGGCCTTTACCTGCGATAAATGCAGCACCACCGTTAGAGAACTGAACAATAACCGGAGCGCGTACTTTAGCTGCCGCTTCAAGTACGGCGTTAATTGAATCAGTACCAACACAGTTCACAGCTGGCAATGCAAAGTTATTTTCTTTGGCAACCGCGAAAACTTTCTGTACATCATCACCAGTGATAACACCTGGTTTAACAAAATCAAAAATTTTAGACATGTGAAAAGGTCCTGTGGTGAACAGGCAGCCTACGCTGCCTGTTGTGTATGAACAAATTAATTACGCTTTAGCACGTTCTTCTAGCATCACAACGGCTGGGAGCTTTTTACCTTCAACGAATTCAAGGAAAGCACCGCCACCGGTAGAAATGTATGAAATCTTATCAGCGATACCGAATAAATCGATCGCCGCTAGGGTGTCACCACCACCAGCGATTGAGAAAGCGTCACTGTCTGCGATAGCACGAGCAACGATTTCTGTTCCCTTACGGAAGTTAGGGAATTCGAATACGCCCACAGGGCCGTTCCAAAGAATGGTTTTCGCATTTTTCAGAATTTCAGCCAGACGTTCTGCGGATTCATCACCTAAGTCCAGAATTTGCTCATCATCTTTGATAGCGTTACTTGCTTTCAGTGTTGCTTCAGCAGTTTCTGAGAACTCGGTAGCCACGCGAACATCAGTTGGCACTGGGATTTGGCAGTTAGCCAGTAATTTTTTCGCTTCTGGGATCAGGTCCGCTTCATACAGTGAACGCCCCACATTGTTGCCTTCTGCTGCGATGAAAGTATTCGCGATACCACCACCCACAATCAGTTGGTCAGCGATTTTAGACAGGGAATCTAATACCGTCAGTTTAGTGGAAACTTTAGAACCGCCTACGATAGCAACCATTGGGCGCGCTGGGTTACCTAACGCTTTGCCTAATGCTTCTAATTCGTTGCTTAACAACGGGCCTGCACACGCAACTGGTGAGAATTTAGCCACGCCATGCGTTGACGCTTGAGCACGGTGAGCCGTACCGAATGCATCCATAACGTAGACATCACACAGTGCTGCATACTGTTTAGACAGCGTTTCGTCGTCTTTCTTCTCGCCTTTGTTAAAGCGCACGTTTTCTAAAACAACTAATTCGCCAGCAGCGATATCAACACCGTTCAGGTAGTCTTTAACTAAACGAACTGGGTTGTCTAATTTTTCTGCCAGATAGTCAACAACAGGTTGCAGTGAAAACTCTTCATTGTACTCACCTTCCGTCGGACGACCGAGGTGGGAAGTAACCATGACTTTAGCACCTTGTTTCAGCGCTAATTCAATTGTTGGTAATGAAGCACGGATACGTGCATCTGAAGTAACTTTACCGTCTTTAACAGGAACGTTTAGGTCCGAACGAATGAAAACGCGTTTACCCGCTAAGTCCAAATCGGTCATCTTAATTACAGACATGGTGAATCCTCTTGTTGATTCTCTATAAAGTTTTCATTAGCGACTGTGCGAGGAGGTCAATAGTGTATTTACCTATTGTGCCCCGCTGTCTGTCAGGCGCCAATTAGTTTAAACCTGTTGCTGCCATCGCTAGGGTTGTATCTAGCATCCGGTTAGCAAACCCCCATTCGTTATCACACCAAACCAGGGTTTTGATTAAGTTCTTGCCGCTAACTCGTGTTTGCGTGCCATCAATAATCGCGCTGTGCGGATCATGATTAAAATCCATCGAGACTAACGGTAGTTCAGTATAGTCTACTATACCACGAAAATGCCCGTGCGCGGCGCTCTGTAATAGCTTGTTAACTTTATCAACACAAACATCCGCATCTACAGTGACACTTAAGTCAATGGCGGTGACATTAGTGGTTGGAACACGTACAGAAATCGCTTCAAAGCTGCCTTGGAATTTTGGAAAAATTCGCGTGATCCCCGCTGCTAATTTGGTATCAACAGGAATAATCGATTGGCTCGCTGCGCGCGTTCTGCGTAAATCTTTATGGTAAGCGTCAATCACGGGTTGATCATTCATGGATGCATGAATGGTGGTGACTGTGCCTGACTCGATACCAAATGCATCATCCAACACTTTGATGACTGGAATAATACAGTTGGTGGTACAAGATGCATTGGAAACGATGTTATCGCTTCTTTGTAGGCTGTCATGGTTAACACCATACACAATGGTCGCATCGAGATCATCGGTTCCTGGATGGGAAAAAAGCACTTTTTTCGCGCCGGCTTGCAGATGCTTTAACCCATCTTCGCGAGAGCCGTAAACACCCGTGCAATCTAATACCACATCCACACCGAGCTCTTTCCAAGGTAGCTTGCTGATATCCGCTTGATGGAAAAGACGCATACTGTCATCTCCAACTTGTAGCTGGTCGCCATTAAGGCGAACATCCCACGCAAAGCGTCCGTGACTTGAATCATATTTCAGCAAATGAGCGATACCTTCAGGTTCCGCTAATTCATTGACCGCAACAACGACAATTTCTGCCCGGCGACCTGATTCATATAACGCTCTGAGAACACTTCGACCAATTCGACCGAAGCCGTTTATTGCTACCCTGATTGCCATTCTACACCTTGTATCTGAGCAAAATCACACGGTTGCTAAGGATAACTGACTACCACCAACTCTACTGCTCATTTTAACTGTCAAACATCAAAAGTGTGCTTCACTCGACATTTTTAAAATTTATTTACATTATTTCAAATGCAACTGAAACGGTTCAGCTTATCAAGTTTTAGATTAAGGGATATATTTAGAGAACGCAATAGAAAAACAAGAAACGGTGCACAAAAAAACAACGCCTCAATACCAAACTTGATATTGAGGCGTAAATTAGGTTAATTCACTTTATTTTCAGAGGCGCGACCGTTTATTCGGAACACACCTCAAGCAATTAAATGAATTATTTCAGCAGAGATTTTGCAGCTTTAACGGCGTTTTCAACCGTAATGCCAAACTCTTTGTAGAGCTGATCAGCTGGTGCTGATTCACCGAATGAGTGCATACCGATGATAGCGCCATTCAGACCAGTGTATTTGAACCAGTAATCTGCAATACCCGCTTCGATAGCCACACGAGCACTGACGTTTGCAGGCAGAACGGCTTCACGATAAGCCGCGTCTTGTTTGTCGAATGCATCTGTAGAAGGCATAGAAACCACGCGAACTTTACGACCTTCCGCAGTCAGTTGGTCAGCCGCTTTCACCGCTAATTCAACTTCAGAACCGGTTGCAATAAAGATCAGCTCAGGCGTGCCTGCGCAATCTTTCAGGATATAAGCGCCTTTCTCGATATTTGCTAATTGCTCAGCGGTACGAGGTTGCTGTTCTAGGTTTTGACGAGAGAAAATCAGTGCGCTTGGACCATCTTTACGCTCAATGGCATATTTCCATGCAACCGCAGATTCTACTTGGTCACATGGACGCCATGTGCTCATGTTTGGTGTCACACGCAGGCTCGCCAGCTGTTCTACTGGTTGGTGCGTTGGACCATCTTCACCCAGACCGATAGAGTCATGAGTGTAAACGAAGATGCTGCGAATTTTCATCAGCGCTGCCATACGTACTGCGTTACGTGCGTATTCAACGAACATTAAGAATGTTGCGCCGTAAGGGATGAAACCGCCGTGCAGAGCAATACCGTTCATGATAGCGGACATACCGAATTCACGAACACCGTAATGGATGTAGTTACCCGCTTTGTCTTCGTTCAGAGGTTTAGAACCTGACCACATGGTTAAGTTACTTGGCGCTAAGTCCGCAGAACCGCCCATGAATTCTGGTAATACTTTACCAAATGCTTCTAATGCGTTTTGAGATGCTTTACGGCTTGCGATGTTCGCAGGGTTTTGTTGCAGGTTTTCAACGAATTTTTTCGCTTCTGCATCAAAGTTCGCTGGCAGTTCACCCGCCATACGACGTTCGAATTCTTTCGCTAATTCTGGGTATGCTTTTGCGTATGCCGCAAATTTTTCATTCCAAGAATGCTGTTTTTCTTTACCGGCTTCACGCGCATCCCAAGCTTGGTAGATATCTGCTGGGATTTCGAATGGACCGAATTTCCAGCCCAGTGCTTCACGAGTTGCTGCGATTTCTGCATCACCTAAAGGTGCGCCGTGAACCGCTTCGGTACCTGCTTTGTTTGGTGAACCAAAACCGATAACGGTTTTGCACATAATCAGCGTTGGTTTGTCTGATTGTTTGTGAGCTTCGTTCACTGCAGCGTTGATTTGATCTGCATCGTGACCATCGATGTCACGGATAACGTGCCAGCCGTATGCTTCGAAACGTGCTGCGGTATCATCAGTAAACCAGCCTTCAACTTCACCATCGATAGAGATGCCGTTGTCATCGTAGAATGCGACCAGTTTATTTAATTTCAGGGTACCCGCTAATGAACAGACTTCGTGGGAGATACCTTCCATCATACAACCATCACCCATGAACACATAAGTGTGGTGGTCGACAACGTCATGACCTGGGCGGTTAAATTGTGCCGCTAAAGTACGTTCTGCAATCGCAAAACCCACTGCGTTTGCAATACCTTGACCTAAAGGACCGGTAGTGGTTTCAACACCTGGCGTATAACCATATTCTGGGTGACCCGGGGTTTTAGAATGTAATTGACGGAAGTTCTTTAACTCATCAATAGATAAGTCATAACCGGTCAGGTGCAGCAAGCTGTAAATCAGCATTGAACCGTGACCGTTAGACAGTACGAAGCGGTCGCGGTTAGCCCAATGTGGATCTGCTGGGTTATGATTCATATGGTTGCGCCAAAGAACTTCAGCAATATCAGCCATGCCCATTGGTGCGCCAGGGTGCCCTGATTTTGCTTTTTGAACCGCATCCATACTTAGAAAGCGGATAGCATTAGCAAGGGTTTTACGAGTCGTCATTAGTATACTCCAAGTAGGATAGAACGTACTTAAACCAATATTCACAACGCAATAGGGAATCATTGCGGTTTATAGAGTTAGCCTCAATAATTCGAGCCGCAGGTGCATAAAAGCTTATTAGACCTACCCACAACTTGAAGTTTGGCGATGAGACCCTACGAAACTAGCGCAATTTCATCCATACAGCAATTATTTGAAACAATATGACAGCAGACTGCGGATCTTTATCGCAACCGTCAAGCTGAATCCTTTCCATTGCGCAAAATATCCCTTTGAGTTCTTCGTTTTGCGCAATTGCCTGACCTTATTAAACCTGAGTTCACCACTTAGGATCAAGGTGATTTATGCATCTTGCGTAATTAGCCGCAATATTAGTGATATTTGGCAAATTTTTCACTGGTAAACCCGCACAAAACAACAAGGGCGCTCATTTTTGCGCCCTTGTTTTCACATTGCTTTCTTTTTGATTTTTTTATCGCGATTAACGCTCTGTCATCGCCTGTTTCATCCGCGTGATAGGCTTAATCAGGTAATCAAAGACGCTTTTCTCACCCGTTTTGATATCCACTGATGCCACCATACCCGGAATGATTTCCATTTTATGGTTATTTTTGTCTAACAAGTAATTGGTATCTGTTTCGACAAGAATTCGGTAGAACGTCTCATCGGGATTAAGCTTTAACTCACTACGACGCGTATCATTACTTAAGGTATCTGGGCTGATTAATTTCACCACTCCATTTAAGCCCCCATAAATCGCGTAATCATAAGCAGTGACTTTAACGACCACCGGCATTCCCGGTCTTAAGAAAGCCACGTCTTGCGGGCGAATATAAGCTTCCACCATCAATTTGTCATCGAGGGGAATAATTTCAAGGATGTCTTGCCCTGTATTCACGACGCCACCGATGGTATTGATCTTAATATTTTTTACGATGCCATGAACGGGCGCGCGGATCTCCGAGCGAGTGACAGGATCTTCACGCATACTCATGGTCTCTTCCGCTTGATCCAGCTCCGATTCCACTTTCACCAACTCAGCGTTTGCTTCCGCAAGGTAGTTATTCATGCGTTCATTAATTTGCGTCGCTAACTCAACGGACTGTCTTTCCATACGCAGAATTTCCACATTGGAAACTAACCCTTCTTTCGCCAGCGGTTTGGTAATAGCGATTTCTCGGTCTAATAATCCTTTGCTTTGACGTAAGCCTGCAATAGCTTGATCACGCTGCGTTTTTTTCGCGTTATAAGCATTGGTTTCACGCTCTACTAAGTCTTGATCCGTTATCTTTGAAAAATCAGGAACTTCGTTGCGAGATTCTCCCTGCAACCGCGCTGAGATGGCTTCAAGGTTTTGTACTCGAGCTTGGCTTTCACGCAATAATGCCATACTTCGCGCATCATCCAGCTTCAGCAAAATCTGCCCTTTTTCAACAATATCCCCTTCCTTAACGTACATCTCTTGAATATTGCCAGGGTCGATACTTTGAATGACTTGCTCACGGCTACTTGGAATAATGGTTCCTTGCCCACGAATGATCTCTTCTAAGTGGCTGTTATACGCCCAGACCACAAAAATCGTCAATAACAACGCCAGAAAGATAATAGGCAAAAACAGTAAGTTACTGCGCTCTTTTCTCATCACGGATTCTAGGTCATGAGAAAAGTCACTGGAAAAAGTGCGATGCTCTTTTGGCGCTTTACCATATTGATCCATTTTAAATCGCCCCTTCTTCTTTATTAATTACGCGTCTAACCTGTGAAACGACTCGCACTTGCGGCGCAGACTGTGGAGCAGGTTTATCTGTGGTAACTGTGCCAGTGGCTTGCTCCGTTTGTCCTAACGCTTTTAAGACTTTCTGCTTCGGCCCATCAATTAAGATTTTGCCTTCATCCATCACGATAATGCGGTCAACTAAACGTAAAATTGGTAACTTGTGGGTAACGACAATCAGCGTTTTATCTTTCGTCCACGCCTCTAGCGCATCGAGCACCAATTTTTCAGTATCCACATCAATTCCCGTGGTTGGCTCATCCAGTAACACCACATTTGGGTTATGCAGGGTTAACTGTGCCAGTGCCACCATCTGTTTTTGTCCACCTGAAAGCCCTAAACCATCTTCACCAAGGGGCATATCAAGCCCTGCTGGATGCTGACGAATAATTTTATCGAGCTGGAAGCGTTTGAGCGCACGCACTAAATCGTCATCGCTGGAGTAGCCATCAAGACGTGCTAAATCCAAGTTTTCACGTAAGGTTCCGAAGAATAAACGCGGCTTTTGCGTCAGCATACCGACTTTGCTTCTGAGGAAAATCGGGTCAATTTGGCGAATATCGAGATCATCTAAGCTAATATTCCCTTGCTGCTGTTCATATAGCCCGGTGAGTAATTTAAGTAATGTACTTTTTCCACCACCGATTTTGCCGAGGATCGCGACTTTCTCTCCCGCTTTGATCTCTAAATTAATGTTGTTTAATGCAGGCTGCCCATCTTTACTATATTGATAAGTCACATTCGCCAGTTGTAATGCCCCGTGAACTGCAGTTGGTGAAATGTATTTTTTATGATCTTCACGCTCGATAGGACGGCTAAAGATATTTCGTACGCCGGCTAATGCCATACGCGCTGATTGGAAACGTGTGGCCAGACCCGCAATTTGTCCCAGTGGCGCTAATGCTCGACCAGATAAGATCACGCTGGCGATCAGCGCCCCCATCGTAATACGCGAGTTCACATCATTCGCATGGATCAGGTAAGTTCCCAAGCACACTAAACCGACGGTATTGAGCTGCTGCATCGCCGCACTGAAATTGACCATAAAATTGGTTAGATTGCGCACGGCGATGGATGAAAATGCCGTTTTCTCTGTAAGCATTTCCCAGCGTTGTTGCGCCCAATTCACCGCATTATTCAGCTTTAAGGTTTCGATCCCTTCAATGGATTCCACCGCTAAGCCTTGGCGTTGAGATGTTTCTTTCATTGAGGCGTTGATCCCTTTCGCCAGTGGCTTTTGAATCAAAAGACCTGCGATCACTACAATCGGGATAATGGTCAGTGGCACTAATGCTAGGTAGCCACCAATCATGCTGATTACGCCGATAAACAGCAAAATAAAGGGTAGATCGACGAGGGCTAATAAACTCGCGCTGGTCATAAATTCACGAATGGATTCGAAGTCACGTAAGTTGTTCGCATACGATCCCGATGAGACTGGGCGCTTATCAAGGCGGATCCCCATCACGCGGTGGAAGAGCATCGCGCTGATCACAATGTCCGCTTTTTTCCCTGCGATATCTAATAGATAAGATCGCAACATTTTGGCGAGAAACTCAAAACCAATTGCCAGCACAACACCGATGGTCAGTACCCATAAGGTTTCGTAAGCTTGGTTTGGGATCACTCGGTCATACACGTTCATCACATACAGGGAACTGATTAACGCTAATAAGTTGATCACAAATGATGCGACGATCACTTGGTAGTAATATTTTTTATAACGCCAAATCACTTTCCAGAAACCGCTAGTTTCGTATTTATCGATTTCTGAACGAGTTTCCGAGCGAATATTGCGTTTAATAAACCAGCTGTAACCGCTGTAGTTCGCTGCCAGATCTTTCACACTTAATGTTTGACGTAAACCTTCTTCCGTTAAGATCTCAAAATGACGCCCATGTTCGCCATCTTCAATTTTGCTGATCACTACCGATTCATTGTTTGCTAATAGCACCAGAAATGGCGCCGCAATCGTCGGGATCTTATGCAGATCGATTTCAATGATCTGGTTATCAAATTGGTGTGAGTTCAACACACTCGCCAGCGAGGCATAATCAAAAGATTTCGATTCCGTGCGTTTAGTTTGTGCTAATAAAATTTCTGGTGAAAGGGTATAACCCAAACGCTTGGTAACTAAAGATAGGTTATTAATAATATTCATAATTTATCTAGAAGCCAATTCTTGGTTCATCCATGCAGACATTTTTGCCTGCACACTGAGGTAATTGAGTGTCGCGTCACGGAAGTCGTTTTGTAAGATAACAGCGCTGGTTTGAATACTTGCTAGCTCGTTATACGCATCAAGCAAATCAATCAAAGTGCGGCGGTTGATCGTAAATTGCTTTTCATAGTTGCTGATCACCACTTTTTGCTCTGCGATATAGGCTTTGGCTATATTTCCTTGTTTTTCACTTTGCGCCATATTGATCGCCGCAGATTGGCTCATCTCTTTAATTTCACGGAATGTTTTTTTAATACGCTCATTGGCTGCGGACAGGGCATACTCTTTCTGTGCTTGGCTGTAATAGCTCGCTTGGTCAAAAATATTCCAAGAAACACGTAAGAAAACTTCGCTATTATCTGGCGTCGCATTAACTTCCAAATTCAGGGCTGGCTTTCTCATGGCGCTGGCGACTTTAACTTCGGCATCAAGGCTTTGAGCATCGGCCACTTGGGCTTTATAACTTGGGTTATTTTCTAGATTATCTTCTTGAAATTTGGCTAAAATCGCACCGCTAGTCGTGGCTCTGAATGGGTCAACAAATTGGTCAACAGTTAGCTGGCGCTGAGTCAAAATCGATAATTGGCTCAGGGCTAAATTCAGGTTTCTTTCTGTTTCAGCGCGGCTCATTTCCACTTTTAAGGTACGCGCTTTCACTTGCGTTAATTCGCTCATTCGACCAGAGTCATGCTGAACAATCGAGGTCAGTTGCTTTTCAATTTGGTGATGACGAACGAGGTTTTCATCAATCACATCAAGGGTTTCCTTGTGGCGTAAAACCTGCAAATAAAGCTGACTGATGCGCACGCTAATATCTTCTTGAGAAAGAATATATTGGTTTTCATAGTAACTTTGCTTGGACTGTTCGCGGTCTACACCCGCTTCAATTCCACCCCAAGCATAAATGTTCATGGTCGCTTTGGTGCCAAGGTGAAACCCCGATTCCATCGCGTTACTTTCGTATTTGTGTTGCTGCGCAAGAGGCTGAGTTCCCATTAAACTGACGACCGGGTAATGCCCAGCTTCCGCTGCACTAACGTTGCTTTGTGCCGCTTGATAATTGGCATAAGCCTCTTGGACTTCTGGGGCATTATCGAGTGAATCTTTTAATAAGTTTTTTAATTCAACCACATCTGCCACAGCAGAAAGAAAAAGCATCTTCACGAAGAATAACGCTAAGATGCTATTAATTAGAGATTTCATAAAGTTGGCACAAAGTAAATAAAACTGGTGTTGGCGAAATAAAATATTGAGGGCTACCCGTGGTAACCCTCAATCATTAGCCTTAAATAATGGCGCTCTGAGTTTCTTGTAACGCATCTAATGATGAGTTCATGAAACCAGTAGAGTGACTTGATGTTGCATTGACATCGGTGTCTACTCCATGTAACTCCATTGCACTTTCTGGTGAGAACAGTTTCAGGGCTGTTAAATCAGTATCATTCAAGCCTGTGTTACCTGACTCTTTTAACTTACTGATATCCACTGAAATTGATGACTTACCGTTGGTACCGTCGTTATCGGTTAACGTCAGCGTAAAGGTCTCTTTCTCCATTCCCGTCGGGCGTGTTGCCCCCGGACGATAGGTTAAGTGACCAAAGTTTTTCTCACCTAAAGAGATAGAGAGTAAACCGCCCGCATCGGTTTTAACGGCTAATTCACCCTGACCAAAATCAACCCACATGCTCTTATCAAGGTTATCCGACGTAATTTCCTTGGTTGTTGGATCGTATTTGTAAGTGTGACCATCCACTTCAATGCTGATAGATTTCATGCCATCCGCGCCGAAGCTCAGGGTTTCCTTGCCATCATTCGCTTTTGAGAAGCTACTTTCGATGGTGTTTTCATTAGGAACATATTTGCTCAGGATGTTACCTAAAGAGCTCATATCTTTCAGAACGATAACGTCGTTAGCATCGTTGTTTTGGCCTTTTTGACCATCAAAAGCGATAGGCTGAATAAACTCTTCACCTGTTTTACCACCCACGCTATTGAGCATATCTTGACCAATACCAATAGCCACAGAGCGAATACCTTTTTCTGTTAAGAAAGCCTTCCAGCTATCTTCACCAATATCAGTATTTGGGCTTCCTGGGACAAAACCATTTGGTGATGTTGGTGCTATACCATTTCCAGCAACAGGATCCTGACTATTGCTTTGGTTACCATAGTTCGGAATACCATCAGTAATCACAAACAATGTGTTATCTAGTTTTCCATTAATATCTTTTGCATCAATCGGTTCCATGCCACTACTGGATGTTTTTTGGAAAATACTGATCACCTGCTGCAATGCTGCATCATAGTTAGTATCTACACCGATAACATGCCAGTCTGGGCGTAGCGTTTGAGCGCCACGTAAACCTTCAATAATTTGTTTTGCCTCAGAGATGGTACACCAGTATGGTTGATCCATTGGGTAACCCGGCGCCCCACCAATTGCCGATGCTTGCTTAGCAAAACCATTAATGCTAACGCGCACTTCTCCTGTATCAGCGCTGTTTAGACGCTCTTCATAACTACTTAACACGCTATCAATTGAATCTAACGCAGCGTCATATCGCGTTTTCATTCCTGATGCAGTGTTACCGCCTTGAATACCACTATCATCTCTACCCATGCTACTGGACAAATCTAACGAGATAATCAAGTTAGCATAAAAGGTATTTTCAACTGGTGGTTCTACTGATAACTCAACATTCGAGGCTTCAGGCTTATCATCATGAACCACGATTTCAGTTTTCACTTCATCGGTGCCATTTTTCACACCAAAATCAATATTCAGAGAGTCTTTGCCTGCTGGATGATCAACAAGGCCTTTGAGATTAACTTCATAATTAACCTTTGTGCTGCCATCTGCGGTTGGGGTATCTGTCACTTTAACGGAAATCACTTCTTTTCCATTTGGTGTTTTACCCACAAAACCATTGTCAGTAGATTCCCATGAAATAGGTTCTCCACCTGAAGTCAGCTTGGTTGTCGGCTCAATGATCTTAATATCGCTTGGAGTTGTTGGTTTATCTGTTGGATTAGATAACTCAATAATGCCATGCACAGTCACAGGCGATTTATCACCCGCAGTTCCATCCGTTCTTAAGCCTTTCTCGAAGACTTCCGTCGGTGTCGTTTGCGTTGGTGTAATATCAATAGTGACAGTCGCTGTATTTGAGATGCTGCCATCCTTATCTTTCACGGTATAAGTGATGGTATCTTGGCCTGTAGCACCTGGTTTTGGTGTATAAATCAGTTTGCCATCTGCATCAAACGTCGCGGTACCTTTGCTGCCATTCTTTTCAATATGCAGGGTTGATTTATCCAACTCTCCATCAGGATCTTTGTCATTAATCAACACATCAATAATTGTCGGAACACCTTGCTTAGTTTGACCATGGTCATCACCAGCAACGGGGGGTTCATTGATTACAATGGCCACGGTCGCTTTATTGGAAACATTACCGTTAGCATCCTTCACTATGTAAGTGATGGTGTCCGTACCCTTCGCATCCGCATTCGGTGTGTACACCAGCTTGCCGTTCACAATACTCACAGTGCCTTGTGATGGCTGCTCAACAACTGCTAACGTATTTGGATCGATATCATTATCTAAGTCAGTATCATTACCGAGTACATCAATCTCAACAGGTGTCGCTTTGTTGGCTTTTGCGGAGTCATCAACTGCCACTGGCGCCGCGTCGATATCGACTGTCACCGTCGCTTCGTTGGAGACATTACCGTTCTTATCGAACACTTGGTACGTGATGGTATCCGTGCCCACTTCACCC